>PWJF01000263.1 GCA_003560935.1 Ignavibacteriales bacterium | reverse complement strand
TTTTTGTATTGACCGTTTGTATGTAATGTGTTCATAACATTCACTTTACTTTTTTATGAAGTATATTTTCTATGTTCTTCCGAATTTCTTATCAAGTTCATCGACGCTTAATTTTATCACAACCGGTCTGCCGTGCGGACATACGTACGGCATCTCGGTCGCGAACAATTGATCGATCAGATCGCGCATTTCTTCATCGGTTAACCGATCTCCAGTCTTGATAGCAGTTTTGCACGCGAAAGATTTTGCGAGGTTATCCCGCGCATCTATCTGTGCATTCATATTGGATCGATACTCATCCAGTACTTTTTGCAGAATATTGTGCTCATATCCCGGACGAACATCCGCCGGAATTCCCTCGATCACAATTGTATTCTTGCTGAATGTTTTCAAATCGAATCCTAATGTGTTTAATAACGGCTGTATTTCCTTAACAAGTTCCACATCTGCATGACCCAGTTCAACCGTCTCGGGGAACAATAACTGTTGTGAAGCCGGGTTTCGTGTCGTGAATCGCTTCAGTGCACGCTCGTACAGTACCCGCTCATGCGCTACATGCTGATCGATTATCATTAAGCCGGACCTGATCTGAGCCAGAATGTACTTATTGTGTAGTTGATATATTAGTCCCGACTCCGTACCGCCGCTCTCCTCTCCGGTCCGTTCTTCCGCGGGGCGTTCTTGCATAGCATCATCCGTTCTGCGATGAGGCGATCTGAAACTATCCCGCTGAAACAAATTCAGATCAGTCGTTGCCTGTTCTCCCTTCCCGCTATTTTCGATGATCTCACCCGTTTGGGGATTGACACGCAGCATTTGCAGGGGTGAACGATGCCGGTTTTGATTAATGTGTGTATGTCCGGTTGTCTCGTCCGGACCGCTCATCGTCAGCGACGGTACCATATCGTGTTCGGCAAGTGTTTTTCTCACCACCGAGGTGACAATACCGTATACGCTTCGTTCATCGTCGAATTTTGCTTCGAGTTTCGAAGGATGAATATTGACGTCGATTCGCGAAGGATCGACATCGATGAAGAGTACATAAAAAGGATAACTTCCCTTAATAAGCAGATGCTCATATGCCCGGTACACGGCGTGGTTGATTGAACGGTTGATAATGTAACGGCGATTCAGAAAAAGGAACTGCTCATTGCGTGTGCGGCGCGAATACTCAGGTTTGGCAAAGAAACCATACACCGTAAGATAATCGGTTTCTTCGTTACACTCCATTAATCCTTCACTCAATTCTTCGCCGTACAATTCACGGATACGTGTGTGGAGATCGGACTTTTCTACGGAAAAGACGGTATCGTCATCGCTGATGAACGTGAATGCCAACTCCGGATTTGCAAGCGCCGCGCGTTGAACGGTATCGAGAATGTGTTTAAATTCGGTCGCGTTGGTTTTCAGGAAGTTTCGGCGTGCGGGAGTGTTATAGAAAAGGTTCTTTACGGTAAGCGTCGTACCCGGTTCCATCCCGAACGGTTCGGGTGTATGTTTCACCCCCCCTTCTACCTTCAAGTGTACGCCGACATCTTCATCGGCGGTTCGGGATCTGATTTCCACCTGTGCTACGGCAGCGATTGACGCAAGCGCTTCACCGCGAAATCCGAGCGTTCGTATATTTTCAAGGTCGTCATATGTTCGGATTTTGCTGGTAGCGTGCCGTTCGAATGAAATGTCAAGATCGGATGACGACATGCCGCTTCCGTCATCTGCTATTTGTATAAACGATTTACCGCTTTCTTTGATGGTAACGACAATATGGTGCGCGCCGGCATCGATTGAATTTTCAACCGCTTCTTTTACAACCGAGGCAGGTCTCTGGATTACTTCACCGGCGGCAATCTTACTCGCAATATCATCCGGGAGAATGTGTATGGATTGTTTCATTCGGGACAAACGTATTAGATCACTCCTGATAATGCAAGATACATGTAGATAACAAGTGCAAGCACGCCGAGATATATAATAACCGGCCGCTTACGACTTACCTTTCGCTGGCTTCTGAACTTGACGTTCAACCGCCAACGTCGCCTGGTCTCTTCATCCTCCTCGGGTTTATAATACCGGGGAGTATATTCAAAACTGCGGTATGATGGCTTCCGCATGAACATGATGATTACCCTCCTTTTTTGAAAACACCGATACCCGGTTTATCCGGAAGTACCAATCGCCCTTCATGAACGGTTACACCCTCGAACGGATCATTTTTAATGAGCAAATTACCGTCGAGATCGGCATAATCCAGAAGCGGCGAGAGCTGCGCGGCAGCGCTGATTGCCACGGAGCTTTCAACCATACATCCCATCATAATTTTCATTTTCATGGATTTTGCCGAGTAGATCATTTTAAGTGCGGCATTTAATCCGCCGCATTTCATCAATTTTATGTTTATCCCGTCGAAAGCCCCTCTAAGTTTAGGAACATCATAGACCGATACAACGTTCTCATCCGCGATAACGGGAAGCGAGGCGCGCTCCCGAAGCCACGCGGTATCGAGCAATTGCTGTGCCGGCATCGGCTGTTCAATAAATTCTACTCCTTCGCGCTGAAGCCATAGCATCTTCTCAAGCGCAATTTCGCGTATAGTCCATCCTTCATTTACATCTACCCGCAACACTTTGTCCGTAACCGAGCGGATTGTTTTCATAATCTCTTCATCGTTAGTACCATCCAGTTTTATCTTGAGAAACGGATACTCTTCAGCTTCCCGTACTTTCTTTTCCAGCACATCCGGTGAATCGATTCCGATAGTAAAGGATGTTTTCGGTGTATCGTCGGGAGACAATCCCCAGAGTTTATACAACGGTACTCCGAGAGCCTTACCAACCCAGTCATACATTGCAATATCAATAGCTGCGCGTGCTGAATAATCTTTCGACGATAATGATTCAAGATACGCCACGTTCCGTTCGATATTGAACAGATTTGAAATCTTTTCGATATCGATTCTTTTGATATATTCGATAACACTATCGGGTGTTTCGTTAAACCGTTCCGATGGTGACGCCTCTCCGTATCCTGTAATACCGTCGTGTTCAAGCTCGATAAAAACAACTCTGCTTACATCCTGTGAACCCCGCGCAATCGTAAACGTATGTTTAAGTTCCAAATCAAAAGCATGGTATCGGAGGTTCACTGCGCCTCCTGTTCGAATTGAAAAAGAGCATCAACAAATATCTTACGGTCGAATGGCTGAAGGTCTTCAAGTTTTTCACCCACGCCGATAAAACGCACCGGGATATTTAGTTCGCGGGTGATCGCTAAAACGATACCACCCTTTGCGGTACCGTCGAGTTTCGTGACGATAAGTCCGGTAATGCCGACTGCTTCATTAAACAAACGTGCTTGTTGAATTGCATTTTGACCGGTTGATCCGTCAACGACAAGCAGCACCTCATGCGGTAAATCCGGATTCCGTTTTTGCAGCACACGCTTGATCTTTTTCAACTCTTCCATCAGGTTAACGCGTGTGTGCAGTCTGCCGGCAGTATCGATTATGACGACATCGGAATGACGGGATTTTGCCGCTTCGACAGTATCGTACGCAACCGCTGCCGGATCGGCGCCGTGTGCCTGCTGAATAATGCCGACGCCGGCACGCTGTGCCCATATTTCCAATTGTTCATTTGCCGCCGCACGATAGGTATCGGCGGCGCCGATGATAACATTGTACGCTTCGTTCTTATAATGGTGAGCAAGTTTTCCGATACTGGTTGTCTTCCCGACGCCGTTTACACCGACCACCATAATCACATACGGACGCTTATCCCTCGGAACCGAGAATGGATTCGCCCCTGGGTCTTCATCTCCACCGATAAGCATTTGCATCTCGTCCCGTATTAAATTATCGAGTTCCTCCACCGAAGCGTATTTATCTCTCTGTACACGCTCGCGGATATGTTCCGCAATGGTAAGTGCGGTATCGACCCCGACGTCTCCGGCGATCAGTATTTCTTCAATTTGTTCAAGCGTGTCCTCGTCGATAGTTCCCTTCGCCGTGACGAGACGATTTATCTTTCCGACGACCTCTTCACGGGTCTTGCTCAGGCCTTCCGATAAACGCGAGAATGAAAATTTCTTAAACCAATTCATTCACTACTTTTCCTGTTGATGAGATTGTACAACTTTACCGGCTTCTAAAAACCGCTTTGCATACGAAATCGTTGATAACGTCAGCATAATAACGCTTGCGATCATCATTATCTGTACGATGGTATCCAGACCTTCGACAGGAAGAAGGATGACAAAAACCGTAAACGCAATTACCGTTACAGCCCACTTTCCCATTTTATTAGACGGAAACAGGACACCATATTTTGTTTTTATATAAATTCCCGCCAGAATGATAAGAACATCGCGTCCTAAAACGATACCGACAAACCACCACGGCAGAATCTCCATAATAGCAAGTACAAGTGCAATCACACCGACGGCGATTTTGTCCGCGAGAGGATCGAGCAACTTTCCCTCTTCGGTGATCTCGTTACGCGCACGGGCGACAATTCCGTCGAGCGAGTCGGTCAATATCGCAACGACGATGAAGAAAAGCGCCCACCACCGTGCTGCCTCACCATCCTGCATTAAAAAATAAACAATAGGGATGGTAAGCACCACGCGGCTCATGCTGAGCATATTTGAGATCGTCCACCAATTTCTCCGGGCATACAATCCGTCTGTCGATCCCGTCATACTTCGTATTCTTCCTTGGTTGTTTCAACATCGATCGGTACCGGATATTCGCCGCTGAAACAGGCGGTACAATAATCTTCGCCATGTTCCCTGGGAACCGATTCGAGCATTTTCTCATGTGAGAGATAACCGATTGTGTCTACTCCTAATTCTTTCCGGATCGCTTCGAGATCGCCCCCGAGCCGGTTTGCGATAAGTTCCTCCCTGCTGGGGAAATCCATACCGTAATGACACGGGTGATGTATCGGGGGTGACGTTATTCGCATGTGAATCTCTTTCGGTTCGGCTTCACGTATTAATTTTATCAGAAGTTTTGCCGTCGTCCCCCGTACGATCGAATCATCGACAACGATTACTTTTCTTCCCTTAATCACACCTTTCACTGTATTAAATTTTGTGCGGACCTTCGCTTCGCGTGAATCCTGGTACGGTTGAATGAACGTTCTTCCCGCATAATGACTGCGTATAAGACCTATTTCGAAACGCATGTTCTGTCTCATCTTCTGACTTTCAGTCGCATAACCTAACGTTGCCGTATTGCTTGCATCGGGCACGCTGATAACGATAGCTGTTTCGTCATCGTCAGTATTCAGCGGGTGTTCGTGTGCCAGCAGTTTTCCGAGTTTGCGCCGCACCTTATCCACGTTCTCCCCGAAGATCACGCTGTCGGGGCGCGAGAAATAAATGTATTCGAAAATACAGTAACGTGGTTTATCGACCGACTTTTGTATCCATCGCGAATGGGGTTCTCCCCTTCGAAGAAATTCATCATCTATAATTAAAATTTCTCCCGGTTCAATATCGCGGATATATTTTGCACCGATTATATCGAATGCACACGTCTCGGAAGCTACGACATACGAATCTTCAAACTTACCGAGTGCGAGCGGACGGATTCCATACGGATCGCGTGCAGCGATTAACGCAGAATCGGTCATTAAAACAAGTGAGTATGCTCCCTCGACTCTGTTCAGCGCCTCCTCAACCTGATCGAGTTGATCGTCCATGTCGCTGCGTGCAATAAGATGAAGAATCAACTCGCTATCGGACGTCGTTTGAAAAATAGTTCCACTGTCCTGCAGTTTTTCCCGGAGCGTACGGAAGTTGGTAAAGTTTCCGTTGTGCGAGAGGGCCAGATGTCCGTTACGATAATTAACGTTGAGGGGCTGTATGTTGAACCTGTTATTTGCCGATCCGGCTGTCGAATACCTGTTGTGTCCGATAGCAACATCGCCGGTGAGCGCACCCTTTAGAATCGATTCATCCCTGAATACTTCCGTTACAAGTCCGAAACCCTTATGAACATTCAGAAAATGGCGCTCTTTTTCGCGGTCATAATCAAGGGTGACAATACCGGTTCCCTCCTGTCCGCGATGTTGAAGTGCGTTGAGCCCGTAATACGTCAATGTCGCCGCCTGCGGGTGCCTGAATACTCCGAAAACACCGCAATTGGAGCGGGGTTTATCGATTTGAGTGCGTTTCATTGATAAAGTCTTACATTTGGTAATTTAGTCTAAACAATTAATTTACAAAAAGATGAGGTGTGATACAAGCTTGGTTGTATATGAGAATGGTGGAGAATGAGTTCAGAACACTCCGTTAACCATTCACCATTAGCAATTAACGACATTTATAACGGTGAGAGCGTACTTGTTTTTTCGATAAAAATAAACGCATCATATCGCTGCGGAATGATTGTGGGGACATAGTTGCCGCGTTCCTGCAGCGGGTTGTATACTACTCCCTTTGCACGATGACCGCGGGCTTGCATCAGCGCTTCTGGCACCTGGTCATCAAATAGTATGAGTGCCTTGGAAATTCCCGCACGGTAAAAGAGATCGCCGAAACTATTTTGCATTGCTTCAGGGACTTCCATTGTTTGCACCGGCGCTCCCCATTCACGTCCCGCCAAAACCGTTCCCCTGTGCGTGCCGAAACCGACGATAAACACATTCTCTTCACCGTGCTTTTGACGTAAGAGGTAGCCGATATTTTCCATTCCCTGATTTGCCATCGGGGTTGCACGTGCATCACCGACATGGGTGTTGTGTGCCCAGACGATACCTTTGCCGTCACCGCCGAAATAACCGGCTAACCTATCGACGGTATTTTTAAAATTCCGGACACGGTAATTCCATGAGCGTGGTCCTCTGTCCACCATTGCCCGGTAATGCCGCTCGGCATACTTTACTACAAGTGCATTTTGTTTTGCATTAAAATATTTTCGTCTGTCATCCGATTTATATCGTTCAGCGTTATCACGTAATAACAATACAACATCTTCTATTTCATTCCTGCAGTCGGCGCGTCCCTGATACACCGCAACGGCATATCCCTGCGGGTTGTCATCGAATGCAAGTATGCAGTTATATTTCTGCCGTACACGTTCGGCATTTTCTGGATACATAGATTCAAAGTAACCGATAACCTCATGTATGGAATCCCACATTGCGTAAAGATCAATCCCGTAGAATCCGACGCGCTCATGCTCCGGCAATTCCAGATTGTAATCGCGCAGCCATGTAATTAATTCCTTTACTTCCTCGTTATTCCACATCCATGGAGGCCAGCGGTCGAATGATGCAAGAACTTCGCGTGCACCGGCTCCCGCACCGGGAAGATCCTTGACAAATTTATTGACTTTATACGCAGCAGTCCAATCACCCTCAACAGCAATGAAACGATACCCCTTCTCCTCGATAAGACGTTTACTGATCTTTGCACGCCATATATAATACTCGGAAGTTCCGTGCGATGCTTCACCGAGCAGTACAAACTGACGCTCGCCGGCAGCATCGATCAACGGATCGAGGTCCTGTTTGGATTCAAGCGATACAGCATGAGATCTGATGTAATCAATTAGTTCAGTATCATTTGCATGTAGTAGTTGAAACGAGAATATTGCTGTAAACAAATAAACGGATAATTTCATTTTCTATTCCAAAAAGTAAATTAAACTAGGGGGTTGCCCAAAAGGTCCTGATAGAGATATGTCATTTTTTTGGACAACCCCGGGGCACCTGTATTTTGTATCTCAGCTTTTTTTTGAAGTAATCACCGAGAATGGGGTGATTGCCCGCTTCACATTTTTACTATTGCATTTCGGGCATTCGGATGATCGTTTTTCGTACTCTGCAACCGACATTGTGAGTGTAAAACGGTGATTACATTCCGTGCATATAAATTCATAAGAAGGCATAACGAATACCTCCTTTCGCATTAATCATCTGCTCTCTTATTACAACCGGGAGTACCCGTATATATAATATATCCGGGATTCATGAATATTGCAAGTTACACCCCGGTCGTTTCAACGGTTTGTTTTCTTTTCAACACCTCCTTTGCATGGTAAATGACATTTTCAACG
>PWJF01000491.1 GCA_003560935.1 Ignavibacteriales bacterium | reverse complement strand
TTGCGAGTTCGATGACTGCAGTATTTCTTCCGTTCAATAGCAAATAACGGCTTTTGATTTTTCGCTTGAGCGGATCGAAAACCGTCGCCATTTGCCATCTCCCGCTGAGGTGATAGTTCAGAATCTCTGTAGTCCCTTCACCGCCGTCAGCCATAGGAAATAGGGTAACTTTTACGTTCTGTTTCACCGACTTGATGCCGTTACAAAGAGCACGGGAAACATCAATTGCGGGGAGGCAATCTTTGAATGAATCGGGGGCAATGAGCACGTTCATATTGTCAGAATAAAATAATAGTTGAAAAGTTTTTTCAACATTAAAATATTTATTATATTGTTACTTAGCAAGTTATCAAAAATATTTATACCTTATAGCAACAATTAGCGGAATATACTCATGCCTGCCTATTGGTTATTGAAAACAGAACCCGAACAATATTCGTTTGATCAGCTTGTTGCCGATCGCCGTACTGTCTGGGACGGCATTGCAAATAACCTTGCATTACAGAATCTCAGAAAAATGAGAAAAGGAGATAGGGCCCTGATATATCATACGGGTAACGAGCGGGCAGTTATCGGTATTGCAGAAGTTATTAGCAATCCGTATCAGGATCCCGAGGCAAACGATAAAAAGAGGATGGTTGTCAAGTTGAAACCTGTGCGCAAACTTCCATATCCGGTACCACTAATCGAAATAAAAAATAATAAGACTTTTAAGGATTTCGAGTTGGTAAAAAATTCGCGTCTATCGGTGATGCCCGTTAAAGAAATCTATTGGAAAACGATATTGGGAATGGGCGGATTGTAATACTGTATGCACTATTACCGGACATTACCGGACGGCGTAGAAATGATACGCGCATGGACTATCTACGAACTTGTTGATGATTGGCTTCTTCGTTCGACTATGAAACCGGGTAAGCAGATAGTGTTAAGTTTGCTTACAATCGCTGGAATAGCCGGCTTGATGACATGGATTACGTTGCAGACAACAACATTTCCGGCGCTGTCGATCGGCGGATATGTTGCAATTCAATTTATGCTGCTTTTCTTGACTATTGTAATTCATGAGTTGTCTCATGCTTTGTTAATACTATACTACGGCGGTAAGCCCCGTTTTGGTGCGAAATGGTTGAAAAGTCTCGGTCCGGTTGTATATGCGACGACAAACGGTTTCTTTTCGGTTCATGCATATCGCCGCATCGCAGCAGCACCGCTCATTATTATAACGGGGCTTTGTTTTACCGGCATATTTTTTGGAATAGGATGGTGGCTGATTGTACCGTTTATATTTAATGCGATTGGAGCGGGCGGGGATCTGCTCAGCTTGCGGGTATTAAATCGGTATCCATCATTTTATTTAATTGAGGATACCCAGGATGGATTTACAACATACGGAGTTTTCACGTATGATAGAGATCAACATTAATATAATTGATTATAGTATGGAGCAACAATGCGAGGTACCATGAACAGACGATCGTTTATCACATCGACTGCGGCGGCAATAACGGGAGGGATAATTCTTCCCGGTGTTTCGCTTCGGGCATTGATAGATATACATCGCGAAATATGCGAGCGGACATTTTTCATCGCAGCGGATAGAAATTTAGCCGTACACCCTATCGGTGAAGTAATTATTGAAATCGGTAAATTGTTTCATGGAGCCCCATATGAGGCACGCACGCTCGAGAAACCGGATGAAGAACGATTAGTGATCAATCTCGAGGTATTCGACTGTGTGACCCTTGTGGAGAATTCACTCGCACTTGCGCGGTGCATTAAAAAAAGTACGAATTCATTCGATGCATATGCACAGGAGCTTCGAAAAATACGGTACCGGAACGGTGAAATTGACGGCTATCCGAGCCGGCTTCACTATTTCTCAGACTGGATTTACGATAATGTCCAAAAAGGAATTGTGGGAGATGTAACACAGGAGATAGGAGGTGCGGAGCCGTTCGGTAAGACAATCAACTATATGTCAACGAATCGTGACAGATACCGGCATCTTGCAAATGACGGGTACTTCCGTGCTATCCAGCAGCAGGAAGAGATTATCAACGGACGCGTGTATTCCTTTATTCCGAAAGGGAACTTTCATATGTATGAGGATAATGTAAAGGATGGAGACATACTCGCATTTACTACGAACATACGCGGTCTGGATATTCAGCATACTGCGTTGGCGATCGCGGTTGACGGCAGAATTCACGCACTCCACGCCCCCGACGTCGGGAGGTCGGTAGAGATCACGGAAACCAACCTGATGAAATACATGACCTTGAACAAGCGGATGACGGGCTTGATGGTTGCACGTCCGCTTGAAGTGTAATACCTTTTTTCCGTTTGAAAACACGCTGTTGCAAGTATTATGGTACGGGGATATGGAATTGAAACGGTTATTACATTTAATTAATTAAAGTCGTCGCGGCGGCGTAATTTTTTAATCTCGGCGCGTTTCTTTTTCTCTTTCAAACGTTTCTCATGGGTTTGAGCGGGGGGAGACGTTGATATCCTGCGACGAGATGTTTTTAGAGCATCGGCAAGAAGCTTCTGGAACCGGCTGATTGCAAGCTCACGATTTTTTACCTGGCTCCGTGTATCTTGAACCTCGACACGAAGTATCCCGTACGCCGATATTCTGTTTCGTAGTTTCTTTTCAATTCTCTCACGTTGAGAATCACTGAGCGACGGTGAATTGCGAACGTTGAACAGAAGCTCAACCTTTGTGGCGGCTTTGTTGACGTGCTGTCCTCCGGGGCCGCCGCTTTTTGAAAACCTGAATCGGAGTTCCTGACCGGGTATCGACAACCGGGTATGTATTTTTACCTGCCCTTCCATCTACCTCACAATACAAATTCTCTCCGATATTTGCAATTGTTTTTTAATCAATGAGCGAAGCGAATTAATCCGGCGTTTGTGTTTAATCCTCGTAATATTCGAGCCCGAGATGAGTGATAAGTTCTTCACCCATGATATGACGGAGCGTATTTTTTAATTTAGTCTGCTGAATGAAAAGATCGTGCTCGGGGTAAACCTCGGGTGCGTGCATCGGACTTTTAAAATAAAACGAAAGCCATTCCTGAATACCAACCATTCCAACTCTCTGGGCCAGATCGAGAAATAACACGAGATCAAGGACAATCGGTGCAGCAAGAATCGAGTCACGGCAAAGAAAATCAACCTTCATTTGCATTTTATATCCCAACCATCCGAATATGTCAATATTATCCCACCCCTCTTTACTGTCACCGCGCGGCGGGTAATAGTTAATACGTACTTTATGATAGAAGTTTTTATATAGGTCGGGATATAGGTCGGGTTGAAGAATGTGTTCGAGAACGGAAAGCTTACTCTCTTCTTTTGTCTTAAATGAGTAAGGATCGTCAAGCACCTCACCGTCACGATTACCGAGAATGTTGGTCGAGAACCATCCCTCCAATCCAAGCAGACGGGCTTTTAACATCGGTGCGATCACAGTTTTAATGAGAGTTTGACCTGTTTTGAAGTCCTTACCGGCAATCGCGACTTTTTTTTCTTTAGCAAGCCATGTTAAGGCCGGAATATCCGTAGTCAGATTTGGAGCTCCGTTTGCATATGGTACACCTTCCATGAGTGAAGCATAGGCATAGATCATGCTGGGTGTGATGTTGACATCGTTGTCTTGCAGTCCGTTTTCGAATTTTTCGATTGTTTTATGAACTTCACTCTCTCCCATGAAAATTTCTGTACTGCCGCACCAGACCATCACGATACGATCAACGCCAGTTTTATCTTTAAAATCTCTGATGTCTGCCCGGAGCTGTTCGGCAAGTTCCATTTTTGTCGCACCTTTTTTAACGTATGTGCCGTTAAGTCTTTTTACATAGTAATTGTCGAATACCGCGGGCATCGGATGTAATCTCTGTAATTCACCTTTAATGGGATCGAGATCCTTCGGTTCGAGAACTTTCGATTCGAGTGCCGCATCGTAGAGATGCTGATCGAAAATGTCCCATCCACCGATAACTATATCGTTACTATCGGCAAGGGGGACGAAATCTTTAATTTTAGGGGACTTCATCTCCGATCTTTTACCAAGACGGATCGTACCCATCTGAGTAAGGGAGCCGAACGGTTGTGCATAACCTTTTCTAATAGCGAGCAATCCCGCAATAAATGTCGTTGCAACTGCACCGTTAATGCCGACGACGAGAACTCCAAGTTTCCCCTTAGCTTGAGGGATTGTATCCTTCATACTTCTTCCTCTTGTACTGATTTAGGTCCTACGTGTGTTTTAAGTAGTTGAGATGATAAATTTTCTACTCTTTCTGATTTTGTTTGTTTCCATACTTCATAGATGCGTTGTACCACAGTTATCGGTGTGAAGATAGCCACAAGTGCAATAGCCAATGTAAGCGGCATGGGGGGATAATAATAGGTCCAATCGAATGGTATTACCTTGAGCAGACCGATAATTATCGTATCGAACGGTGTGGGGAAAAAACTCAACAGTGCCGCACCGCCGAGGATGACTATACGTTCACCCCGCCGCATCCAACCGACATTACAGGTGTATCCATGCGATTCAGCACGTGCTCTGACATAACTTACCATGATCGAACCGCTGGCAGCGATGACAACCAACAATGATGCGAGGTGCATGCTCTGAAAAACAAAATAATACCCCAGACCTGTGTACATAGCGATCTCGGCAAATCTGTCAAGAGTCGAATCGTACAACGCTCCGAATTTCGAAGTACGGTTAGTCAGACGTGCAAGCTTCCCGTCGATCATATCAAATACTCCTCCGAGAAGAATGAGCATGCCGCCGATTACGAACCAACCGTGGGCAAGAAAAAATGCAGCAACGAAACTCGGGAAGATTCCGATTGTTGAGATCATATTCGGTGAAAGACGCAGTGCCCTTACCGAATAGACGAGGGGCATCAGCAAATTATTAAATCTCTTCTCAACCCAGTAAGGAATGAGACCCATGGTATGCGTTCTTTAGTTATATGATTTGTTGAAAGAAAAACTCATGCAATAATACCTGCTTTTTGTGTGAAAAGCAAGTGTTCCGGCTGTGGTTTAAGTATCACAGCCGGATGCGAATTATAATCTCCGTGAAGTTGATTATTCGGTCAGTGGTGTGGTTAGATCAAATACCGCACGGAATCTCGGTTCGTTATGTCTTTCCAGATAGTACACGAACTCGTTGGTTTCCGGATTGAGTTCCATCATCCAGACATTTGTTTCGGCATCAGGTATCAGTTCGGCAGTATATTCGTCAGCGGGAAAATACTGAACAAAAGGAGTACCCTCATCGGAGGCCCACCCACCGTACATTGTGGTGTCCTCGGGCGTTCCATCAGGATGACGGTGGTCATGTTTGAAAAGCAAACCCTCCTCACTTAATGTGAGCACCCAGGTACGTGAGCTGTCGTCATTGACGATAAACGGGATCCGTATCTCATCGTCCGTACATGTTTCGATGTGCATGATAAGCCGGGCGTCAGCGAACGGAGAATCTTCGATGAGGACAAACTCCGTATAACCTTCAAATTTCTGCCCACACATATCACGGAGATTCTGGAAAAATGCCTCGTGTGCAACAGGTTCTACTACTTCTTCACGTTCACAGCCAAAAATGAATATGCCGATCACAAGCACCAGCACAAGAGTTACTATATGTGAGTTAGTTTTCATAGGAATATCCCTTTCTTGTATTTATTGGGGAAATATTACAACTGATCTATATACATAAAATTTGAAAAATTTTCAATATGTATGATTTTTAAACAATGTATTTACTATTTTCCATTATGGTTTCTTCGTTGCCGGAATCGTATTGTAACCGCGCAAATTTTACAGTAATTTCCGGTTGTAGTGATGGAACGTATACATAATCCATGTGAATTACATTTTTCGGATTATTAAATGATTTTGGGCCGATGATACCCCCGAAATGTTCACTGCGTCCTAATGCTACATGCAATCCGAGTTTTTCATCCAATAAAACACTGCCGACAGATGTTATTCCAAAACTATCAAGAATGCCAAGCCCGAGTTCCGCGATGTTACCGTAGGCAGGTTCTTCCTGTAAGAACTTTTTCTGCTCTTCAGAGACATCGCCCGACCCTTTGATTGTATGAGTCCGATTATTTTTAATATGAAACAGAAGCAAATCCTTTCCAAAGCGCACCGGTAATATCCCTTCGGTTGTACTCGGATCCCCCTCGTTTTCACCCTCATAAGGTACGATATATGTTTCTCCTGAGGGTAAGTTTCCAGCAGTACCTTTCTCCCGTATTAAACCTGAACTTGCATGAGCTTTCCGGTGCCGGAGGTCAAAAAATAGTTCATAGGTCTTTCCGTCGGCAGCGAATTGTACGGTTGCACTTCTCGTATCGTCGAGCCGTTTTTTTAGAGTCATAACCCGTTCGTGTACTTTTTGGTAATCCAGTCCGAGTGCGGGAATCATTGCACGTGAAAAACCGGGCATAGTTGCAGCACGGAACGGAAACTGTTTACCGAGAATCTTCAGTGGAGCGGTGGCTGAGTACTCGGTCGGAGAAAGTATAATATTTATCTCATCTAAAACTGTCCGATGCGCGACAGGATCACCCATTGAAGGCAGCAACTCGGCAGTTACGGGTTCTTCAATAGTGTTGATTCTGTAAAACATTTCAGGTAGATCCGCATTATTGCTTTCGGCGTTTTCGTACATATAAAGATCGACTCTTTCAAATTGCAACTTCTCCCGGAGTGTTGAGAGCTGACTGTACCACTCATATACAATCCTTCGCCGTTCCTGCCATCTCTCATGATCTTTTCTTTTCTCGTTCGGTACGTCGGTAATTATTGCGATGTTTGTATCCGATTGCTGCGGACTAAATACAGACCTAATTAAAGTAAGCAATTGGTCGTCGGTAAGTTTATTCTTCATATCCGCATAACTGCTTGTTTGGGTTTCGGTTGGATAATTATAGTATAAGGAACTCGGCCGTGAAATTCAATTGTTTTTTAATCAATGAGCGCAGCGAATTAATTGTTTTTTAATCAATAATACCGACATAGTTGGGAGAATTACACAAAATTGCAAATATTTAATTGAATCATTACCTTAATAAGTGAATCTTTTTGTTAAAATTTGCATCTAATTGTATGAAAGGCGATAACGCTCTTATCAAAGAGATACTCGGCGGTGACACGCAGGCATTCAGCGAGTTGGTGCGGCGGTATGAGGACACGGTTTTTAGTTTTGCATTTAAGGTATGCCGTAACCGCGAAAAGGCCGAGGAAGCAGTGCAGGACACGTTTGTCAATGTCTACCGGAAACTCCATCAATTTGACGGTAAATCGAAATTCAGTACCTGGTTGTACAGTATTGTTACGAACAACTGTTTGATGAAAAACCGTCAACGGAAAATCGACGAAGCATCTTTAAGGTTCGAAGATGATCACGAACAATCGAATGTACAGGTGTCTGATAATCCGACACCATTCGAGTCTGTGATGTCGGAAGAGTTACGGAGACAACTTGATGCGGCAATCCTTACATTGCCGGTGGATCACCGAGTTGTATTTGTGCTGCGGGATATCGAGGGTTTCACGGCGCAGGAAACTGCAAGTGTTTTACATTTGTCGGTAGCTGCGGTGAAATCACGCCTACATCGCGCACGGACGGCATTACGTGAACAATTATCGGAGTATGTGAAATTATGAGCGATCAAAAAGTATCCTGTGAAGAAGTCCACGAGCATATTTGCGATAACCTCGATGAAGAATTAAATTCACCGAATTGCAAAGCCATAAAAATGCATCTCATCGAATGCCCCGATTGCGCCGCCTACCTGAAAAGTATGAAAACGGCTATACATCTTTATAAAGAATACCCATCCCCGCAGCTGCCCGAATCCGCGAAACGGGCTATCGAAGAGCATATCAAAAAGATTATTTATTCTTGAATCCTTTTACACGTTGCTGCATCATATATAGTGAAATAACGGTGTTTCTGCAATGGTCCAGCCGACCGTAAAGCTCAGTCATTCCTATCGGATTGAGCCTGCCGGCCGGATACCGTTGACGCCGGAAGAAACCGCGA
>PWJF01000144.1 GCA_003560935.1 Ignavibacteriales bacterium | reverse complement strand
TTTGCCAAAAAATAACTGGCTTTTACTTCCTCGAACGATATCCGTTACTTACAGAAAGTGGTATTTCTGAGAAAGATGTAAAGGATGCTTTATCTCAGGTAGATGGTTTAATACGCAAAGTACAAGAAATAATAAAATAATATATTATCGAGAGCCGTTTCGCCTAACTTGCGGCAACAACGGCTCACACTTTTTTATAACCCTTATTGGTTGTGTTCGCCCAAACCCCGCCGCATCTGTTTTTCGGGCAGTGCGGGTTAATGAACGAGCGGCGCTTTCTGGTGAGTGTTAAGCTAACCTAAACGGCGGCGGGGCTTCGTCGTTGCTGGAGACGTTATGTGTAATTGTTCTAAATAATATAAAATTCAGATCGACATAAAAAAATGGGGACTCATCGACGAAAACCCGGATTAGAGGTTATAGAATTTCTATCTAATCTAGGAAATATTCTCAATTATAATACTCAAGTTGAAGAGACTATGTTTCCAGGATCAAAAGATTCACCAGTTCTTGATCTTACGTGGCGTCGACAACCGTCAGCGCGATTTCCTTTATTTGTTTTCGAAGTTGAATCCACTGCAACCAAGTCAGCAACAGACAATGTATTTAAAGTAATGTCGCGTAAAACCCCGGTTTATCAAAAGCCTTTATATTTTTTCCATGTAATTGTTGAACCCGGACCAAGCGCTAGAGAACAAAATCTTACAGATAGTTTTGACAAAGATAATTATGGACTTTATTCTCTCTATAACTATGAAGGATTGAAACTTATCTCAGATATAATAGACCAACATCTACGTATTGATGCTCACCTAGATCTATATCATATTATTCTCCAATTGAATGAGCAGCCATTTTACAATGCATCACCTTCGAGCGTTCTTGATTATCTAATATATAGAGAGTATGATCGTATAGATGGGTCGAACTTTCTATCTTCTATCGAACAGTTAATAGCACAAGGTGTCACTAATCCTGACCATAGCTTTTATGTCAAGTATATTAAACGTTGGCTTGGATACTCTAGGCAACCTTGGCAAGAGTATGAAAATCTAATAGCAGCTGGGTATACCGAGGTCCTTCATTGTGCTATCCTACAAAGTATAGAACCGAATTCTGACCCAAAATCGATGTTCCAACGTATTTTAGAAATAGAAAAGAATTACAAACCATGGGAGCTATGGTATCCAGCATTCGGACTCTCCCGTGATCATGACTGGGTTCTTTTGTCGGAGTTTCCTCTAATATTGACTTTGTTTTGTTGTGGATTTGCCGGATCAGAGTACTCCAAATATTTCAGCTCAAAACTAAGAGAAATCTTTAAAAAAATTAATGTTGTAGATGATTTCACTGCACATGGTGTATTGTGGCTTTTAATTGCGTCACGGATTGCTGGAGATCGCGACAGTTATAACTTTGCGAGGACTCTAGCAAATACAAATGGTGGCTTGCCTGCAAGATTATTAAGGGAACCAACAATTCTGGTTGATCTCTATGAACCAGAAGATCTTGGCTTGTCCCATGACTTACTTTCTATTCCACCATATAATGATTGGAATGAATCTTTTCTTCAACCATGGAAACCAACTGAGGTGAATTTACTACCAAGTTTACTTAGTGGGTTCATGGGATTTGCTGATTTATACACCGGCAGGCAGGCCTTTGCTCAATACTGTCTGGAAAAGTCCATTTAATTAAAATTAGCGATATAGTCTTTAGATAATTATGTACTCTCATTATCGAAACAAATTACACATAACGTTGCGTAACAACGGTTCGCCCTTTATTATAGCATTATTTGTTGGCTCAACATATCAGCCTACGGCGGGCAAAAATTGTGGCGCGTCTGGTTGTCACAGTGCCGAACCGTTGGGTGAGTTTAGTGCTGTAATAAAAGTTTAAACTAATTTACACGGCGCCACAATTTCCCCGATAAAAAACCTCGGGACAAGCTGTTGTTACGGTGGAATGTTATACGTTATGGCTGCCCGGCAGTAGTATTAAATTAATCGGTAAGGTGAACCTTGAGCTTTTTACCTAAAGCTTTCGCATATTTATTGATAGTGGACAATCGAATGTCTTCAGCGCTATTTTCAATTCTTGAAATAGCCGATTTTTTTGTCCGGAGCTTCTTTGCGATGGCTTCCTGTGTAATTCCTGCTTCTTCTCTTGCTTGGCGAAGCATTACACTAAATTCAAAGGCATCATATCCCGATTCAAATGTTAACATTTGTCAAGAACCCCACGCGGGCAGCCACAATGTATAATTTGGCGTAACAACGGTTCGTCTGCCTACACTAATTAAAAAAAACGGAGGAAGAAAATGGATCAATGGGATGTTGTAAGAATACTATCTTTATACTCTGTTTATATCGGGATGGTTTTCCTTCTTCTCGGTATTTTTATCATTGTATCTCCGTTTATTTTCAAATTCCGGCGAAAATGGGTAAGAATGGTATTTCTGTTCGGGGGTGGTTTATTTTCGCTGTTCGTCATTATTATTGTGTACGGGATACACACCGGTACGGAGATAGACCGGAATTTCTTTCAATCCTATGACGATGCGGAAGGCAGCGTGAGCAGCGATTATAAATTCATTCTCCTGTCGCCCGATTCGGCCGGAGTCTCATTATCGGATTATTTCGGCCGGGTCATACTGCTGAATTATTGGGCTACATGGTGTGCGCCCTGCATCAGAGAAATGCCTGCGCTAAGTCAACTTGCCGAGAATTACCGGGACGATCTTGCCGTGATATGTATCTCGGATGAAGAATCCGGTAGAGTCTTAAACTGGCTCGACGATTTCCAGCCCCTGTCTCAATATATCGGCGTCATTCGCGACCGGAGCGATATTCCGGAGGAGCATTCCATATTCTTCAGGGTCCGGCCCGTGACTTTCTTTATCGATAAGGAGGGGAACCTGCGTGATTATGTTGTCGGAGCGAAAGAGTACGAGGAGTTTGAGGAGATAATTCTGGAGTATTTGTAAAGAGCACGTAATCATAATGTTTGTATATTTAACGACTATAACCTCAATAAACCGGGTGTTCAACATGAAGGGAAAAACAATCTCTAAAACTATAACATTCTTTTCCAATCAGCGGGAATTTCGGGACTGGTTAAAGCGAAACCACAGGAAAGAAACTGAAATTATCGTCGGTTTTTACAAAGTGGGCACGGGCAAACCGAGTATGACATGGCCGGAATCGGTCGACCAGGCGCTCTGTTTCGGCTGGATAGACGGAATACGCAAATCCATAGATGAAGAGAGTTACTGCATCCGTTTTACTCCGCGTAATCCGTCAAGCAATTGGAGCGCAGTGAATATAAAAAAAGCGGAAGAGCTCATTAAAAAAGGACTCATGGAACCGGCCGGCCTTGCACTGTATAAAAACAGAAAAGCAGATAAAAGCGGAAAATATAGTTACGAAAACAAACCCGCCAAATTACCTGCCGGGTATGAAAAAAGATTTAAAGCGAACAAGGAAGCGTGGAGATTTTTTAAATCGCAGGCGCCGTCTTACCAGAAATCGGTTTTCTATTGGATACTGAGCGCCAAACGGCAGGCGACACAGATATCCCGGCTTGAAAAAGTAATAAAAGAAAGTGAACGACAAAAACGGCTTCGATGATCCCTTGAAAATATTTATAATCTAATGTTACACAAAGAATTATATCTAACCCTTTCATGGTTACATTTTGTTGTTATTTGATTATGTCGGGGTGTTGCCCCGACCTGATATATGTAACCCCTTCGGGGTTAACCTGCTGACAACAGTCCCCAAAGGGGACAAATACATCATCCCGACTTGTCGGGGAACGCCCTTGGTTTTGAGTAACCAATAAAAAGAAACGTTTACTTATTCCTTCCTCAATAGTATCGCAATCACTCTCGGTACGGTTTGTCTCCCCTCGTCGTCGAAGAATTCGTTCAGGTCGATGATCCCGAGACCGTTACGCAGCGCCGCTTGTGTAAAATCCGAAATATGGTGATTGAAGCAGGTGAGTATACGTTCGCCCTCTTCCGTTTCGAACCGCGCCTTCGTTCCGCCGTATTGTTTGTACGGATGCAGCTCGCCGATATACACATATCCATCATTACGGACAACATTCGATAACTCTTTAAAAATAAAATCAAAGTTTTCGATGTGTTCCAGTACGAGACTGAACGTCACCAGATCGTACTTTCCCGCTGCGAATTTCCATTCCCGGGTGATATCCGCCTGAATAAACTCAACCCGGCCGGATTGTATTTTCTCTTTTGCCCGTTCGAGCATCCGTTCCGAGAAGTCGACGGCCGTAATCCGCTCCGCTTTCGAGAGCAGCCATTCCGTGTTCTTACCCGTGCCGCATCCTATCTCGAGACATTTTTCGAATTGAATTTCGGGGAGCGTTTTCCGTAAGGCGATTGCCTCGAGGTCTCTGGTTTTGTTATCGTTGGTGTCGTATTGAGACGACCATTCGTTGTATGCGTTTGCTATGTCCATATTAGTTATTTTTTATAAGGTTCTCCCTATGCCGGGATACGGTTTTCCGTAAGTACCATCCGTTCGGTTTCGACGCCGGTCACGTTAAATCCCGCCCTTTTTACCTGGGCGATTGCGGACGAGGTCGCCGCCTGCCACGATTCCGCTGAGCGGTTGAATACCAACTCGAATCCGTCTGCGTGACCCTGTATCGAAGCGTCGGTGCATCCCGCTCGCCGGAGCGCATCGGTGATGTTGAGAAGTTGATTATGCGTGTGTATCGGTGTCGGGACCGATAGTGTAAAGCGATACCTTGTCATGTATTTTTGAGATTTTATATTATCAACTGATATTATGGAAAAGACCATATAATTATAAAAAAAATTCTAAATCCTAATATCTAAATCCTAAACAAAACCAAATCTCAAATGCTCTAATATTCTAAACCCGCTCGCTCTGTATGCTTTGAAATTTGATATTGTTTAGGATTTAGAGAATTAGTGCTTAGGATTTTCATCAAATTAATAAATCTTAATTACCTCACCCCTTCACTATCGTTTTCAATTTATTCGTCAGCGAGTCGATCGACGAATAGATCACCGGTACGACGACGAGCGTCAGGAACGTTGCGAAGATGAGGCCGCTGATGATTGCAGTCCCCATCGGTCCCCAGAACGCAGTGTTCTCCGATCCGAGCTGGAAATTCGGATCGAACGACGACAACATCCCGACGAAATCGAAATTGATGCCGAACGTCAGCGGCACCAGTCCGAGTATGGTCGTCAATGCCGTGAGCAGAACGGGACGCAGACGCACCGAACCGCCTTCGACGATCGCTTCGGTTTTCGAGTATCCTTTCTCAAGGAGCTGTTTGATGTAATCGAGCAAAACGATGTTGTTGATACACACGATGCCCGCAAGACTGATGATGCCGATAAACGTCATCAACCCGAAGTTCGTGCGCGTTACGACGAGTCCGAGCAGGACGCCGGTCAAACTCAATCCCACCGCAATGACGACGATAAGCGGCGATGAGATGTTATTGAACTTTACCAGCAGCACCAAAAATATCAGCGCAAAGCCGAGACCGAGTGCGACTGAGAGGAACGCGAAGCTTTCGTCCTGTTCCTCCGCTTCGCCGGTGTACTTCATTTCGTATCCGAGCGGCAGGTCGTTTCGATAATCTGCAAGATACGCCTGTACCTGTGCAAGCACCTGAGGACCGCTGAATCCCGGCGCCGCCTGTGCTTCAACTTCAGCGGTGCGTCTCAGGTTGAGCCGTGTTATCGAGCCGAGCCCGTCGCCGTCTTCGAAGTCGGCAACGGAGACGAGCGGTATCTTTCTTCCCATATTGTTAATGGTGAGCCGCTTCAGACTTTCGAGACTTTCGCGGTCTTCTTCGCGCAGACGGACGACGATGTCGTACTCGTCTTCCCCGTCGCGGAATTTCCCCGCTTCGACACCGGCGACCGCGGCTCTGATCGTCTGCGCGATATCCGAGACGCTCAATCCGTAGCTGTTTGCTTTTTCCTGATCGATCAGGATCCGGTGTTCGGGTAATCCTCCGCTGATGTTGTTTCGTACATCCACGAGTCCCGGTATGACACCCGTTTCCGATGCATCGCGAAGCATCTCGGTTATCTCTCTTGTTATCCGGACGATCTGATTGAAGTTTTCACCCGATACTTCGATGTTGACCGGCGGTCCGGTCGGCGGTCCGTACTCCTGCGCGTCGATACTTATCCTCATATCGGGGATATCCCGGAGCCGGTCGCGCAGACGGGTGAGCGTCACGCTGCTCGATTCCACCCGGTCGCCGTAATCCACCATGTTGATGTTGATCGACGCTTTCTCGGGCGTTCCCGTTCCGGCAGCAAACATGTCCATTGAAATGCCGACGTTGACAAGAATGTTTTCTATTCCCCCCCGGACCGCCGGATATTCTTCGATTACGTCGCGGATGCGTTCGTACACCTGCTGCGCGACTGCGTCGGTTGCATCGACGTTCATTCCGACGGGACCTTCGATACTCACGATCAATTGCCGCGGATCTACTTCCGGAAAGAATTCAACGCCGGGTGGAGCGATAACCAGCATAAACACAATCCCGATGAGCCCTCCGAAAACGACGTTCAGCAGCAGCGCTCTGTTGTCGGTCAGGATGATCGGTTTTGTGCTCTTTCTGAACATACCCAGAAAACCGAATACGATTATTATCGAAGGAAGAATCATCAACGCGACGACGGTGCCGGTATCGATCGGAGTTTCGCCGAGCGCCGTAAACAACAAAGACACGCCAATCAATGCGCTTAATCCGATTCCGGTATACAATGAAATTTTTCCTCCGCGAAAGATCGCTTCATGAGTATGGATCAGTATCCCGATTAAACCGAGAAGGAGAGCGATGCCGCCCGGTATTATCAAGACCAGACCGGATGCCTGCGAGAGTATCGATACGATACCGCCGATGATAAGCAAAAGAACCCCCGATGTCACTAATACAAGGCTTGCCGTGTTGCGGAGATATGCAAACTTACCGGTATAGTCGCGCTTGAGCATCCAGAGCAGGAACTGTTTGTACCGTTCGATGAATGCGGGCAATAGAGTATTCCTGAAATACAGTCCGAACGGTTTGACGAATATCCTGTAGGAAATCACAAAGAATCCGACGGCCATGATCAGCACCGCAAGCGTAATCGGGTTCGCAAGTCCGATTATAAGTGCTGTTATTATAGAGCCCGCAATCGCAATCCGCCGAATGACCGGCGACCGATTCGGCTTCGGTTCGTTTTCCAGCCGGACAAGATACGCGGTAAGCGTCGGATATAAAACAAGCGCTGCAAAGAGCGAGCAGGCCAGAACGATGATCAGTGTCCGGGGCAGAAATCCCATGAACTGTCCGATGATGCCGGGCCAGAAGAGCATCGGAACGAATGCCGCGACAAGCGTTGCCGTACACGCGAGAAGTGCATATCCCACTTCGTCGCCCGCCTGCCGCGACGCATCGAAGCGTTCAAATCCCTGTTCCCGCCAGCGGTATATGTTTTCGACCATCACGATCGCGTTATCGACGAGCAGTCCGAGCGCGATAATGAGACTGAACAGAATAACAAAGTTGACCGTGAAGCCGAACATCTGCAGAATGATAAAGCCCATTAAAATCGATAGAGGAACCGCTGCGGCAACGAGCAATGCATTTCTGATTCCCAGAAAGAATACAAGCACGAGCACGACGAGCAGCATTCCCATGATGATGCTGTTCTCGAGGTCGTTGATGAGATTGCCGATATCCTCGCTTGCATCGCCGGTTATAACGACCTGCGTTCCGGGCGGAAGCGGGAAACGTTCGAGCGCGTCGAAAACGCCTTCGGCTGTTTCGAGTATATTAGCGCCGGGTCTTTTCTTGACCTGCAGGCTGACGACCTGTTGCGCGTTGAGCCGTTCGGCCGGGATGGCAACGAGGCTGCCGTTATTGTCTTTTTCCTTCAGAATGGTCAAACGCGAATAGCTGTCGCGGTCTTTAAACCCGAACAGGACGTCGGCGATGTCGCGGATATAAACGGCGCCGCGCGATGAGCTTCCCTCATCGCCTCCCGCAGGGACGAAGACGATCAAATTATTTATCTCG
>PWJF01000368.1 GCA_003560935.1 Ignavibacteriales bacterium | reverse complement strand
TAGGGTTTTTGATATTGCTCCAGTGCGTTACCGCCGATGCCATTGACAAATTGTAACGGGAGTACCGTATCGGCATCAACACCGGTGAGATCGAGTAGACGGTTGCCGCCCGCACTCTCGCCATCATCACCGTATCCGCCTGCGATATCAAACTCCCATCCTTCATGTTCCCAGGCATCACCCGGGGCAACCGTGTCGTGTTGAGCATTTGTAAAAAATTTGTATACCAACTTAGTCCCGGCAGGTATTTGGAATGTTCCCTCCCAGTAATCACCTTCAGTATTGGTAAGATACATTGTGGTATTGGCATTCCAGTCAATAATGACCCCCGGTGAAAGCTCGTTTGGGTTATCGCTGTCACTTGCAATTGTACCACGAATTTGTACCAGACCATCAGCGCCGAGAGTATCCCTCCATGCTGCGGTATTTGCCCGGAAAGTGACATCGACCATATCCTGCGCAACTAAAGCAGGAGCACTGGTAAGTATCAATGCAACTACAAGAAGTACCATTGTGATCGTTTTCATAATAAAATCTCCATTTTTATTTCTGGAAATAATTGTTTATTAAATTAAAAGTTGAGACTACTCCGAAAAAGTGACTTGTGCCACGGATGACACGGATTAAAGTTTCAAATAAGTTGTATAATATACATAATCCGTGAAATCAGTGTCTATATACTTATTGAAGTAGACACAAAGTTATACAAATATTATAAGATCCACCTCCTTTCGATTAGTAAAATCGGTTTACTTTAACGGTTAAAAATTTAATCCGACTGCAATTGATTGAACATTGGAAAACACACCAAAATCCTGATAGACATAATCGACACGGGCAGCTACGGTACCGGAAAGATTTAATTTTATTCCTCCGCCAAACGTCCATGTTTCGACCGGATCGGGCATAAATAATGAACGATATCCACCACGTATCGATAACAGATCGTTCCATGTATATTCGATGCCCGTACTCATAAAGGGATCCTGATCATTCGGGTATGAAGCTTCCGTGCTGATAAGAATCCGGTTTTGTTCTGTTCGTAAAACATCCATTGAGAGACCTACCCGGAATAAGAGTGGCAACACAAATCTATCGGTTTCCAATCTTCCGGGTATTTTATCATTTGTTCCGAAGGAATCCGAATCCATGTCGTGAATAATGCTTAGGTTTTTACCGTCCATCTTCATTTCCGTCCCGAAGTTCGAAATTGAAACACCGAGCTTCATGTCATTAAATCCGGTAATGAAGAGAAGCCCGATATCGATTGCGAATGCCGACGCGCTTTCAGTCCATATTCTCTGATTGATATACTTTACCGATCCGCCTATCGAAAAGAAGTCGGTAAGATTACGCGAATACGAAATTCCCGCGGCAATATCCATAGCCGACCAGCGGTCGCCGGTTCCCATAGGGTCTTCGATTGTGGTCACAATATCTTCGCCGTAATTTAATTGGGTGAAGTGTACTCCTATAGCATTGTTTCGATCCAGTGCGATAACCAGTCCCGCCCAATTGAAGTCGGTCTCGACAAGCCACTCGGTGTGCGATATATACACTTCCGACAGGCCCGTTCTTGACATCCCGGCGGGATTCCAATACAGGGCGGTTGCATCTTCGGCAACCGCACCGAAGGCGCCGCCAAGGGCGGTTGCCCGTGCACCGACACTAATTCCCAGGAACTGTGCAGCGGTCGTTCCGACTTTCGACTGCGAATAACTATTCGTAGTCATTAGTAATGCAAAGGCCAGGATAATGAAACAAAACTTTTGTAATTTCATATCGTTTCTCACATGTTAAGACTAATTGAGAGTTAATCGTTAATTGTTATTGGTTAATGGTGCCTGCCCACTTAAATATTTTTGCAAACACTCCCATTAACAAATAACCGATAACTAATAACTATTTGATAATTGCTATCCTTCCGAATTTCTGTCCGATTCCCGGTGCATCGACAACATAAAAATAAACTCCGAACGCAATGTCGAGGTTTTCTTTCGTTCGCAGATTCCAGGATACGGTACCGTCTGTTAATCCGCCTTCATGACGCAGGGAGATGACGTGCGCACCCCGGGAGGTAAAGATATCGATTGTTGCATCTTTCGGGACATTAATAAAATCAATCTACCGTTCTCCCCGTCCGCTGATCACTCCCGGCGGCAGCGGTTGCTCCCACGATGCCGCTGCAACATACGGGTTCGGCACCACCCGGATATTATCGAGATTCTCTTTTGCCAGATTGTCATCATAGAATTCCGCTTTCGTCGAAAATTCAAAGGCATCGCGCGATGAGAACGGCTTGCTTGTTCTTATCATAAGTTTATTTCCGCTGCCCGGATATTCAAAATCGGGCTTGTTGGTCAAACGAAAATCGATAACCCATGTTAACCTCGGCTCCCCGTCAAATTCCTCCATAAGTGCGATGGTCGTTTGTCGAAACTCATCGGCTTTAAAAGAAAAGTAGAGTACGTCAGGTTCAGTTCCGTCGATAATATTTCTGATTTTAAAATACAGCGGTTCTGCAACAACTCCGAGCGAGGGGTAATCAATTGAGGTATCGACAACTTCATCGAAGAATTCAATCTCGTAATCCGCCGGATTTCGAACACCGCGTACTGTTTGCCCGAATATATCTACCATCTCAACTATCGCCAGATTATACGTAAAGTGCGGGAAACTCTGATCGTCACTCCACCCCGAATTAGCGCTAAGATACCTGACCTCCCAATTGTTGTTGAATGACAACTGTAAACCGTCGAAAAAGGCAGTTTCTCCGATGAACGTTCGAGCATTCGAAAGCAGTGTATCCGGCGCCAACTGATCGGTGATGTCGATTACCCGGTACGATTCTGTTAAACGGGATAACGTCGTATCGGTGAACTCAACACGGTAGGTATGGTTATCCTTCACTTCACGCGGATTGATTACGACAGAGTATACTTCACCCGTCGCAGGTCCTTCCACATGTTCAATTTTTCCGGCGCCTTCGGGAGGTACATAACCAGCCGATGGAGCATTCGGCACTACAACGACGGTGTTGCGATCTGTAACTACTTCACCGGTGACCGTACGGAAAATAAATCTTGTATTCTCGGATGGAAATACATCGAACTCCTCAGAACCGTGATTGTATGCGACAAGTGCATAGTAGTACGTTACACCGTTTTTAACATCGGTATCAACATAACGATGCTGTAAGCCGGTATCATCGCCCAACCAGAATTGTGCCCCGCCAAGACGTTCATTTAATACCGGATTTGCATCGAAGAAACCTGTAATACCATTAATTTTATCGTACTGAACAAGGGGTCTATAAAACCGGGGATTACCGCGCCCGTCGGTTATAGTTCGAATATCCCTGAAGTCGGGATCCTTGGATTTATACAGTTTATAACCCTGAAAATCATATGCACGCTCCGGATCATCGGGGTAGAATAACTCCAACACCTGGTTATATGACGATTCAGCCACATCGTCCCAGATAAGGATAACCTCGCCGTCGCCGGGAATAGCTTGAAGCGTGGGTTTAATCGGCGGCTGGGGAAACTGATACGATGCGTCGTAGATATCCTGAACGGTATTTTTATTGTGGAACAATTGATCGAAATCCTGACCGTACACAAGCGCAACGCTCATACGCTGACTTGAACGGGCGCCGAGAGGGAAATATCCGGATGCATATACATAATTACCGTCCTCACCCCGCAACGGAATGTTCTCACCGGTGTTCGGGTCAAAGCGGAACATATCCGGTACATCGAAGAATCCGGGCGACATCCTCGCCCAAAGGTCTTGCTTATCTGTCATATCGATGAGATCGGCAGGAGAAAAGTACTCAAAGCTCGTTAAACCGATCTGATCCGATTCACGGGGGTCCGTATCGACGCCGAAGTAATTATCGACACCGTCGTCGCGCCTTTCATCGATGAGGGGATCGTCTACTCCTGCACCGGTAAAATAGTTTTTATAGGCAAGCGGGCGTGTAATGCGGAAGAGAATCTGCCCCTGTTGATTCCGCCTGATTTGCTCATAGTGGAGAAAGTAGTTTTCATCGATCAACCCATTTAGATTCTCATCGATACCGGTATTGTTCTTCTCAACGAGTACCTTTCCATTCCAGAGTTTATATTCTATCCCTAATGAAACAACTGTCAATGTATCGTCGACAGTTTTCCCTTGTTCATACGCAAGTTTATCAAGACAAACTAATGTTCGATCGTATACCTGAATAGGTTCATCGGACATCCTGAAATACAGAGTTGTATCGTTTATCAACACAACAAAATTATCTGGGAATCGAGGATTCGGACCAACAAACTCGCACCCATCATTATTCGGATTATATCTGTCGGGGTTGAAATTAATTGTCCTTCTAAACAATCTGTGAGGTGCTGGACCGAAATCATCCGCACGAAAACGCGGTGTATCTGCTCTTTGGACATCACCGTCATTATCAATACCATCAAAAGGATTACCGGGGCTCTCAAGAAATGCGACACCGACGATTCCAACCGGCCCGACCCAGCGTGGGTTTCGCGTTGGCTCACGGAAGTTAAACTTCCATGCATACGTAATATCTTCCTCGACGTCAAAGAAAGATACATTGTCCTCCCATTCACCCTGGACACCGCCTCCACCGCCAACCCACATGCCGACGAGGATTCCGAATACCGTTCTTCGATAATTTGTTGTACTTGAATTATGGATATCATATAACCAGAAGATATTATCTTCGGCAAGAATATTCGACCACTGCATGCCGCGTATGGCTACATCAAATCCCAGTCCTCCCCTGTTCAATCGGGTACTATCCGGACGAAAGCCTCTTCCCGCAGGCGGATCGCGGAACAATTCCCTATCGTTATGGTCACTTATCCAGTAATAGCTCTCCTGGTCTGCACGACTGTCACCCGGGCCGAAATATCCATTCCAAACGACATTTCCGAGAGAGTCCACATAATCCGGGCGATCCGGCCAGTAATCAGGCCAGGTCTCCGGTTGATGGTTCATTGCAATACCTTTTCCGGGTTCATCGAGCGCAGGATTGAAGAATCCTCGCACCGGCTCAAATGTCCATGCCCTACCTTCTTCCCCTTCGCCGGGTATCGCACTGCCGGGACGGAAAGCAGGTGTCACAACTACGTGGTTAACCGTATCGATAATAACGTTTCCGTTATTATCCAGCACCGGATTTCCATCCGAATCTTTCCGTTCGATATAGACCTCAGCACCAATCATGGGACTTATGTCTCCTACATATCCATCCCCGTCACTCCTCCATGCAGCCATCGGTCCCTGATCGTGCGGTTGGCCTATAACACCCCAGTTTCCAAACACGGTACGAACCTGGTTACCCCGATGGATTCCGACTCTGCGCTGTGTTCTGTCTGCCTGAGTACCGTCGACTTGCGATTGTGCATAGAGTATTAAATCTTCTGCAGAGAAAATCGTGAATGCAATTACGAGAGATGCAAGAATGCGCTTTCTCATAGTATCCTAACCTCGCTTTATAGCTTAATAATAAATAGACAATCCAATTTCGATTCTTCTTGGCTCATTATAAAAAGTCGGATTCCGGAAATACTCCTCGACTGTATTGACCCGCTCGGGAGGATTTGAGCGTAGTATATTGACTTCATCTATAGTGTAATCGGCGCGCCCCGAGTCATCATACACGTTGACTTGATTCCGGATATTGAAAACATTGATGATCCTCGACCATACCGATAACCTCATAAAGTCAAATTGAAAATCTTTATATAGATTAACGTCGACATCGAAATATGTGGGGCGACGTTCGGAATTAATAAGCAATCTCGCAATGTTCTGTGTTTGTCGCGGAGTATACGGTAAGCCGCTCCCATACCGGATAATGACACTTCCTCCCCAATCCTGGGGTGAAGCATACGTCGCCGTTGCATTGAACGTGTGCGTCTGATCCCAATCGAGAGGAATCAACTGTTCTTCCGGTTCAACACCTCCGATAATAAAGTTACGTGTGGCTGCAGGATCAGATGCATTCCCTTTTGCAACCTGATACGTATAATCCGCGGTCGCCGCCCATCCATCGGTAAAGCGTTTCTCAAAACGCAAAATGATTCCGCGAATGAAGCCGAAGTCTGAGTTTTTAAATTGACTGTATTTACCTGCACCGCCAAAGAGCGTAATTTCGTCTGCTCTCGTACCGGTAAGATTCCGGATGTCACGAAAATATCCGGTTAATTCCACACCGATATTATCGGTGAATTGCTGCTGTACACCGATCTCGCCGCTTATTGTCTGTTCGGGTTTGAGATCGGAATTCCCGACCAGTCCGACGTTGCCGGTACCGGCGCCGATTTTAAACTCCGGATTCTGATAAAGCAGATTAAAGTTCGGAATTTGAAAGAAGTGGCCGTATGAAAAATGAATCTTGCCGCGGTCGGTGATCGGAAACGCCACACCGAGACGCGGGCTAATTTGAAATTTGTTCGATGCGTCCCGATACCAAATCCGGCGTCGTTCTCCCAGAGACAGTTCCTGATTCTCCTGCCGGAGCGGGTCATAAATATTCGGATCTGATGGATCGGCGAGGATTACTCCATCGGGCACAAAATAATCCATCCTGACGCCGACATTCACGACCATATTGTCAAATTCCATCTTATCCTGTATATACCAGGATAACTCCAGTGGATTACGCCGGTATTCATCGAACATGAAGGATTCCTGTGGAGGATCAACTGTTTCGATGAATGGGTTTCCGTCGGCACGGGGATCGCGGTTTAGATGTTCGTCGGTGGGACGAAGCGTCAGGTCGCGGAAAAATAAATTGTGATAACGTACTTCAATGCCGGTTTTAATCTGATGCGAGCGTGTAATTTGACTCGTTACATCAAACTTACCGACTATGGTTTCGGTATTTCTGTTAAACCGGTGCAGGTTAACCCCGCCGGTTCGAAAACTGAACGGCGGCTGCTGATTGAACAATCTCGGATGAACGTGCATAGTATCACGAGGATCTTCAAATGCGTAATGCTCGTAATCCTTCAAGAAATGCGAAACACCTACAGTATAGTACGTCCTGCTGCTCAATGTGTGATTCAGATTAAACATCTGAGTATACCCGAGCGTGAAACGGTCAAGGTCGCCATCGGGATTGTACAGATTCATAAAATCGAATTGTCGGAACCACACATGATCATAAATGAAGTTGTAACTCAAGCGAAGCGACGGACTGACACGGTAGGTAAACTTCAATTGTCCGTAAGTTTTTTCCGAAGGATTCATCGATACCCATGTACTGTCGCCAAGCCCTTCATCCGGATTTACCGATATAGACCAATCTTCAACTCTTACCGGCTGATTATCGGTTATATTCGCGGGAGTAAAAATTCTACGGCCGTACAACCAACCACCGAAATGAATATATCGAAGGTTTACATCGAAAAATAATCTATCCCTCACTATCGGCCCGCTGAGATTACCTTCAAAATTTTGTATGTTGGTAGGTTGGTATCTTGAAGGTCCCCTAAATATGCCGTCGTTGCCAAGGGTATAATCACCGGTGTATGTTGTCATATTTCCCCGGAATGTGTTAGAACCATCGCGAGTGACGATGTTCACAACGCCCGACATTGCCTGACCAAATTCCGCATTGAAGGCGCCGCTTATAAGCTGCATTTCCTCGATCGATTCGCGGTTAACTTCCACCACCAGACTTCCGTCAAAGACGTCTGTCACCGGCATACCGTCAATCCAGTATGCAACCTCACCGGATCGACCGCCGCGCAAGTGTCCGTTTACCCATCCGGCTTGCAACTCGAGTACCTGTGTGAATTCCGTAACCGGCAGCGCTTGAATAAGATCGCCGGTAACAACCGCCGTTGTTGCAGTTAAATCACGTTGAACGATCGGGCGTTCGGCGATAACAACCACCTCCTCGCCGAGTTCAAGCACCGTTTCCGGAAGTACAAACTTTACATCGGTGGTGAGATCGATACTCACGCGGACTTCCTGCATGACGACGGTCTGGTATCCGATCGCCGAAGCGCGGACTGTGTAGGTACCGGGACGTACATTTAAAATAGAAAACCTGCCGTCCATATCCGCAGCGGCACCCGTAGTGGTTCCTTCAATAAGCACGTTCGCTCCGGGAATGGGTTCTCCGGTATCTTCGCTGACGACAC
>PWJF01000193.1 GCA_003560935.1 Ignavibacteriales bacterium | reverse complement strand
TGCTGTGCGGCATTTCGAGATTATCTCCGATTCCCCATGCAAGAACCGATGGATGATGCCGATCCCGTTCGATCATTTTTTCCAGATAATTGCGTGCAGTCGCTTTAAAGGTTTCAAATTTGATTATAGCGCCGGGAATATTGACTGCAGGTATCTCGATCATACACATCATACCGTACCGATTAAATAAATTCAACAGATAGGGATGCGGCGGATGAAAAGCGACCCGGACCAGATTTATATTCGCTATCTTCATTAATGCAACATCCCGTTCAAGATCCTCATAACTTAACGCGGACCCGCGCTCGGGATGATATTCATGATAGGTAATACCGCGGGCACGAAATAACTGACCATTAAGATAAATTGAACCGTCGCGAATTTCTATATCACGAAAACCGTAAATAACATTCTTCCGATCGTGTTCATATCCGTCCTTGTACAGTATAATTGATACAGTATACAGATCAGGTTGACCGGGGCTCCACAGCCGCGGATTGCGCGCAATAACCTGTACTGACGTACGCACGGTATTTCCATTCTCAAAAGATGCTTGCCGCCGCTGACTTTGTGCAAGTACTGTACCGCGTACACGGTCTATCACTTCAACCGAAATGTGATATACGGTGGCTGCTGTCGCTGCCGGGTCGGTTTGTAAATCATCAACCGTTCCTGTCTGCTGTCCAAGAACTACATCGACCTCCATTTCAGCCACGGAATATCCATCGAGAAATGTAGTGCGTATTTCCTTCTCAAGGACAGTTGTTCCGGGAGTTACCAATATATATATGTCCCGAAAGATACCGCCATAATTTTTCGGCGTCCACATCTGTGCTTTGATAGGTAAGGTGTCTCTTGTTCTTAAAAAATTATGTACAAGGATCCGTATAGTATTCTCACCGACGCGTAAAACGTCTTTAGAAATTGGAAATGAAGAAGATGTATATCCCCCGCTATAACTACCGATCGATATTCCGTTAATTTCTACTTCGGTACTATAGTTTATGCCATAGGCAACAAGTCTGAATGCCGTATCGCCGAATAACCCCTGCGGGATTTCAAATGTCCGTTCGTATGTCAGCTCTCCGACGCCATCGTATGCACTCGGCACGTCGACAGGTCGGAATTCGCCTCCATCTATCGAGACATGCCACGTTCCGGAAAGATCTATTTTTTGACGTGTCGGACTTTCAGAATAAAGACCGGCATCCTGACCGGTAACAGTTTGATAACCGCCTATCATAAATGACGAATCTGCGTGTGCGGTCTGTTGAAAGGCAAGAAGGCAAATCAATACAATGATTACCATTTTAAGGTGGTTGACAAACAAATTGTGCGATGACCGGTTCAAATGTAGATGCTGACTGATAAAAAAGTCCCAAATTTGAGTAGTTTTACATATTTTTTAAATTAATTAAAACTAAAATATAATAAAAAACAGACCTGAAATCAATTAAAATGGTCAGGGTAAATGGCTGTTTTTAGTGATTATGCGAAAATTCGGGTGCTACCCGAGGGAGTGCCGGTAGGAATGTGCAATCAGGAAAAGTATCTCTGCGTGTTGAATTTCGGTAAGTTCTTTATCGTTCATATTTCCATTCTTCTGGGCATCTTCTATAATCTTATTGAAAACTTCAGGATCCCATTTATTCTTAAGTAAAAGAATTCTTTTTAGTTTATCCGAGGAATATTCTGCAACATAATCATAGATTAATGAATATACCGGGTGATCTCCGGTTCTTTTGAACCAATACCCGGAATTCCAGATATCCGGCTCGCGGCGGTGAATAATCGCATGAAAATAACTCCCTTCGGCGATTGGAATATTCTGGGCAAGCGAATGAGCTTCATCTTCACAATCGTTCCATATTAAGAAACCGCTCACAACTGCTTTGGCAAAATTCCGGTCATGGACTTTTTCGGGATGAAATAGTTTTTCAGGAGGTGTGTTCATTAACATATCTTTCACCTCCTGATTGTACAATTTTCCAAAAACCAGACCGGGTTGATATTCGCGGAGATTTTGTACGATCAGTTTGATTTTTTCGGCTTTTATTGAAGCAGAAAAATCTTTGATCAATTGATCGATCATATCTATTTTCCGGGGATTGTCAGACGTTCGGGTTTTTCCTCGATTCTGAAAACTTCCTCCTCGTCAAAACTGATACCGTCGTACATTTGATTAACGAAAGTAATTTCACCTGTCTCACCGTTTATCTCAAACACACGCCAGGTATTACCAACCGAGGTGGGAGGACCATCATCTCCCGATATGGAAAATTCATGTTCGAGGCCATGTGGACTGAAGACACGAACTCTTGCGTTTGAAAGACCTACCAGAGTCGTATCGCCTTCGACTTGGTTTCGCGAATAGTTATGTACACTGAACCGATAATTATCGGAGCCAGGAATGAGTTTTTTGATCCCTATCGTCTCAGGGCCGAAACCATTACGCCTGTCGCTAATCAACTCCGCAATCGGTTCACCGTCTGTTGAAGAAGCGACTCTGTTGCCCCAATAAATATGAAATCGGCTTCCGTCTCCTTTCGGTCCGGTGAGATGCGCATCGAGATCCGGTGGAACACTTGCCCATGTGAGTACAACACGTAAGGTATCATCAATATCCGCCGGCGGAATAGCAACGGTACCGACATCAACCGTATCCGGGACACCGAGGGGAACAATTTGCGATTGAATTAGATCAAGTAATCCGGATCTTGAATAAACAATCGTATATGTTTGAGTTATTGCTATCGACAGTGTTTCTTCCCACTCACCCTCATTATCGGTCACAAGGCTGGCTTGATAATTACCCCCACCGATAGCAGCGTCCTGTGAATAGATCATCACAGCTACATTCGGAATAGGATTACCGACGTCATCAGTAACCCTTCCGTGTAAAAACTTATCAACCGGATCCGGTGGTTGAAATGGCTGTTGTTCGTCACAGGAGTTCAGCCCGATGATCAGCAGAATAAAGCACAACGATGTTATTATCCAACCGTATCTCACGTCCGTACCTTTCATAATTCTCGTTTTAAAAAAAACTAAATGAATTATCAAATATACAAAAAAAAATGCTCGCTCTCAAGGAAACAACCGTAATGCTATCTCAGCATTTTAATTTCATACAGATCGCTTCTCCGGTCGCGCAATTGAACAACGCTGCCGGAACGGCGGTGGCGTTTTAAAACTTCGAGGTCGACATCCTGCACAATCACCGTTTCCACATTCGGGTTGCACTCATCCGCTATTCCGTCACGCGGAAACGAGAAATCGGACGGTGTAAAAATCCCCGATTGTGCATATTGAATGTCCATATTCTGTACATGCGGCAAGTTCCCGACGGTACCGGCAATGACCGTGTATATCTGGTTTTCAATAGCCCGTGCCTGTGAACAATAGCGCACACGCAGGTACCCCTGTCTGTCCTCGGTGCAAAACGGGATAAAAATGATGCGTGCGCCGTTCTCGGTTGCAATACGTGCCACTTCCGGAAATTCAATATCATAGCAGATCTGGATTGCAATCTTTCCGCAATCGGTATCGAAGACCTGCACTTTCTCACCCGGTTCGATTCCCCACCATCTCCGTTCATTCGGTGTAACATGTATTTTATACTGACGTTCGATCGTTCCGTCGCGGCGGAATAGGAACGAGATGTTATACAACCGGTTATCTTCTTCAACGATATGAGATCCGCCGATAATATTGACATTCGATTTTACGGCCAGATCGGTAAAAAGGTTCAGATAATCATTGGTATATTTTGAAAGTTCACGTACCGCAAGTTCGGGCCGTTTTTCTTCTATGAACGATAATAACTGCACGGTCAGCAGTTCGGGGAACACCGCAAAATCCGACTCATATCCTCCTGCGACATCGGCAAAGTAGGAACATGCATCGGCGAACTCTTTGAACGAATCGATTTTCCTCATCATATACTGTATGACGCATATGCGAACAGGAAACGATGTTTTAAAATGCCGGCGCGTTCTCGGTTCGTACTCGACGTTATTCCATTCGGCAAGGATCGCATAGGTATGAGATTCCTTATCTCCGGGCAGATAATTCGTTAGCACACGTATAACATTAAATCCGTTCTTGACCTGAAACGTCAATACAGGATCGTAGATATTCTGTGCGAGTACCTCTTCGATATATTCGCGTACCGTCATCTTATCGGCATATTTATGGTAATTCGGTATTCTTCCGCCGATAATGATGCTTTTGAGATTGAACTCCCGTGCCAGTTGTTTGCGTGCTTCATAGATACGGTGACCTATCTTCATTCGCCGGTAATCCGGATGAACCATAATCTCCATTCCGTACAGATTATATCCTTCGGGATCATGGTTGGTAATATATCCGTTATCCGTTATTTCAGACCATGTGTGCTGATCGGCATAATCATCGAAGTCGACCATAAGACTTGAACTTGACCCGATTATCTTTCCTTCATATTCCACGCAAATCTGACCTTCGGGAAAAATCCTGTTATGATGCTCAAGTTGATCAAGCATCCACGTTTTCATATTGGGAAAACACACCTGTTGCAATTCGATGACCGCTTTGAACTCGTCCGGACGAATGGTTCTGACGACAATTTTTTTCTCAAATTTTTTCAGGTCAATTTTGGGCATAGAAGATATCCTTTTAATATGATTGCAACCGATTTCTTACCGTATAGTTAAAAGAAGAACCGAATTTTTTAGATATACAAAATTATTTGATATGAATCAATTCAGCTGATATACCGACATGCCTATGATAATTAAACATCGGGAGGACGGGTGGGGATTTTGCGGAGGGTGAGGGACTCGAACCCCCAAGTCCTTTCGGACGGCAGTTTTCAAGACTGCTGCATTACCAGTTATGCTAACCCTCCGAATTCTATAACTTTACAAGTTACAAAATAATTGAAAATTTGGCAAATATCTCAAAATAAATAAAAACCACAGAGAACGACTATGATTCATTCCCTGTGGTTCATTATCACCATCACGTTTCCGTCTATATAGCGAACGATATACCGATTTCCGGCCTCTTATTTCAACAACATCATAGATTTTGTTGCTGTAAAATCACCGGCATTAATGCGATAGATATACATACCACTGGAGACCTGACGTCCCGCCGAATCCCGTCCGTTCCACTCTATGTTATAGACGCCCGCACTCAGCTGTTCATTATCAACCAGGGATACGATCTTCTGTCCGAGCATATTATAGATCTCGAGCGATACAGCTGATACTTCAGGCAGTGAAAACCTGATTGTCGTCACCGGATTGAATGGGTTCGGGTAGTTCTGAGAAATGTTGTACTCCATTGGAATATCCCGAACAAGCTTTTCAACCCCTGTCGTTATTGATAATACCGTTCCGTCTGCAAGTACGGCTATGAGATTAAACGCTTCGCCGTTCTGATTTATCGATGGATCCAGGAAGCCGGATGCCAATACAACGGCCGTTCCGCCTGCAAGACCGGAGATATCCAGAGTAAATGATGCAACGGGTTCACTACCTCCGGCCGGAAGAATATCGATTATGTACTGGTTAGCCGGTACGCCAAGATAATCCGATATACCGCCGTACGGTACATTCTGTGCGAGCATTGCAACGCCGCGGGCAGAAATATCTACTGCGGGTGCGTCAGTCGAACCATGTACAATAAAGAACTGTACTTCAGTCGGATCGGTCGATTCTTCACGCGCATTATCTTTTATGAATAATGTGAAATCAATATCAACGTTTTCCGGGTTCGCCGCGAAATTATCCGGATTGAGCACACCGTTTGCGATAACGACATAGGTTCCGCCGTCGGCCAATGTAACATCAAACGTACCTACCACTGTAGCATCTCCTGCCGGAGTAACTTCTATCGTCAACTCAACTTCCGCAGGAACATCGATAAACGGTGTCGCCTCGCGGAATCCAAAGCCAGGCAACAACAAGTCACCGTTGACATATACATCAACCGATGCTGCTGCCGGATCGGCCGCATTGTGGATGACCTGCAAGCGTGCCATTGGCTCGTACGCAGGAAGTTCAATCACCGTACCGTCCGGTAATACTGCGATAAGACCGAATGCTTCACCGTTTTGATTCGTTTCGGGGGTAAAGAAGCCCGATGCCAATACCGCTGCCGCTCCACCTGCCAATCCGCTTAAATCTGCGACAAATGACGCAACAATCGTCTCATTTTCGCCTGCAGGAGTAATATCAAGAATATACTCACCTGCGGGAACACCAATGTAATCTGTAATTGCACCGTAAGCAGCGCCCTGGACAAGCGGCCCGACGCCACGGGCAAGTATATCTACGGTCGGTGCATCGGTCGAACCGTGAACCGCAATAAATTGTACTTCAGTCGGCTCTGTCGATGCCTGACGTGCACCTGCTTTTGCAAACAGAGTGAACTCAATATCAAGTTCGTCCGGATTCGCCGTAAATTCAGCCGGATCGAGAACACCGTTTGCAATTGCAATATATGTTTCGCCGGCTTCGAATGTGACAACGAAGTTTTTCAGAGTATCCGCTGCGGAATCACTTCCTGCCGCTGCTACACCCACATTCAGTGCGACCCCGGCTGGTACCGGAATAAATCCTGTCGCCGACCGAAATGCGAAATCACTTAAAACTGGATCTCCGTTGACGTATATGTCAACCATCTCCGCGGCAGGATCGGCTGCGTTGTGGATGATCTGGAGCCTTGCTTGGGGATCGTCCGCCCGCAAAGTGCCACCGAATAATACCGTCATGACTAAAAATGCCAAGATGGTTGTGTATAGCTGTTTCATTTGTGCTCCTTTTTTATTGTTAGTAGTTTGGGTTTGGTTAGTTTACGTAAGATGTCTTCTATTCTCAGCAATCCAAAGAAGAGAGTAAACAAGACGACAAAGTCGGAAATCGTTTTAAATGACTTCAATTTCGAGCCTTTCTGAATGAGCGTTATAAACGTTATGGGCGTTACGAGCGATATAATAATATATTAAAATTAAAAAGTCAATAGCTGGAGAAAATTAAATAGTGCAAAACGCTCATTTATATTGACTCTAATATGTGAAAATTGTATATTGGGGAAGATATGAGAAGAACTGTGCGAAAATCGCACGAATTTATATTTTTTTCAACTATCCTGGATTGGCCTATGAAAGGAAACATTATATATTTCAACAGCGAGGATGCAGCAAAAATACTGGGGGTAAACGGATCCACCATCAAACGGTGGACGGAGAGCGGTATACTGGAATGTATCAAAACCGCCGGAGGACATCGAAAATTCCTCATGACGCATCTTGCATCCTTCGTTGAAAAGAACAAGAAAAAACACTCGAAAGTAAATCTCTTCACACTTGAAAGCGAGCAGGACATTGAAATCAGTTACAGGATCCTGAGGGGAGATTATCGGTTTCTTAATAAATATGTCCTGGAACAATCTCTCATTTGTAATAGAGAACAAATCCAACAGGTGTTCAACGGTCTTTATCTGGGACAATATCCGTTACATCAAATATACGATCTTATCGTAACACCGGTGCTTCACCAAGTCGGCTACTTGTGGGAAGAGAATAAATTATCGGTTATACAGGAACACCTTGCGTCACAGGCAATCAGGGATTGCATCACTCGTCTGCAGGGTATAATCAGAATACCGGAGCATAGAGAAGAAAAAGCGTTATGTCTTACCCCTTCGAAGGAACTGCACGATATACCTCTTAAAATGGTTGACCACATATTGGAGGCACGCGGATTTACCATATTATATACCGGTCAGTTAACGCCGGTTGAAAGAATTGAGGAGACGTTCGCAACATACAAACCGAATAGACTGTATATATCAAGCACAAACATGAATGATCGTGCTGAATTGCAAAACGATATCAATCAAATATGCGATATAGCACACGCACATAATTGCGATGTATATGTGGGCGGAAGATCGTTCGATGTGATAGATTTCGGTCATCAGGCTATCAGGAGAAGATTGTATACCTTTGAAGAAGTGTACAAATATTGAGCATACTTCTAACATAATAAAACACTGAAGAACACTGAAACACATTGAATATTTTATTCAAGCTCTTTATAATTCAGTGATATTCGGTGTCCTTCAGTGTTTCAATAACAATAGCAGGTTGAAATTATTCCTTCAAATACTTATCAATCCAATAAAGTACCGTCTCATACCACAACTCGGCATTCAACGGCTTTTGTATCCAGTGT
>PWJF01000098.1 GCA_003560935.1 Ignavibacteriales bacterium | reverse complement strand
TGCAGGCCGTTCAGCAGAACGAGATCGGAACGTGCGATCATACGTGCATCGCCGGGTACGGGCTGATAGATGTGCGGATCGCCGCCGATGGGCATAATGCAATAGACTTCAACCCGGTCGCCGGCAAGTTCTCCTGCGATATCCGCAATGATCGTCGTAGTCGCGACGACAAGCGGCCGGTCGCGTTCGCTTCCTTCCGAGCCGCTGCAACCCGTGAGATTAATTATCAGGAAAGTGCCTATTAATAATATTAATGTGTTTTTGCTCATTACTCATCCACCTCGATAAATATATTTCTTGCGACCTGACGACTTACATATACTTCATCGTTGTGTATGCGCACACGCATCGAGCCGTCGAATTCTACAATGTCCAATACCTTAATCTGTGATTGAATTTGAATACCGATCGATGCAATATGTTTTAACAGAGCTTGCGATACATCGTTAACCCGAACGACAGTACCGCTGCTGTTTATATCCAGATCGGCAAGCGAAGGATGGTCGTCTTCGACTATCTCGCCGTTTTTACTCGGTATCGCATGCCCGTGCGGATCGTGTTTGGGATAACCGAGGGCTTTATCGATTCGCTCCTCGAGATCTTCCGACATAATATGTTCGAGTTTTTCCGCTTCGTCGTGTACCTCATCCCATGTGAAATTGAGAAATTCCACAAGGAACATTTCCCATAGGCGATGACGGCGCAACGTTCGCAGCGCCATCTTACGGCCGCTGCGAGTCAGTTCGACACCCTGATACGGCATGTACTTGATCAAACTCCGGTCCGATAATTTCTTTATCATATCGGTTACAGACGCTGCGGATACATTCAGTACATCTGCAATAGCGGACGTGGTGACCTTCGTATGTTCACCCTGCAGTTTGTATATGTTTTTTATATAATCTTCTACATGTGTAGACATCGAAATTTATTATTTAGATTGCCCAATAAATAATTTAGATATATCTAAATATAATTATACCGGATATTTTCAATATTGTCAAGTGGGTGGGATATTATCGTGTTTTGAGGGCTTTTTTTCCGTCGATGATGAGATCCGGGTCGACGACCACCAATCTTCGCTGGATTAAACTATTCAGCGTGCGATCCATAACTTCCGGTGGAATGATATGATTAAAAAATCTTTTCAGAGCTTTCCGCGAAGTTGCGACCGAGGTCTGTAAAAAACGAGTGATTAGGTACTCGATTACTTCATCCCGCTCAAGTTTCGACGCTTCCGTACACAATCGTGGGTTCCATTTTTCGGGAGTAATCCACATTAAACCATCATATCCTGCTTGTCTGATGCGAATAACCTTTAACTGTCTGCCAAGCGATTCGAGCGCCTTGGTCAACGCGATGCTATTGGTCTTTTTACTCATCAGAGATATTCGCAATTCACGCCGGGTAACCGGACCTTTGTCGTTCAGGAATGCGATAATTGCTTTTTCAAGGTTTGTGTTTCGTTTTCGTCGTGCAAGATATCCGCCGCGTATATCCGTGCCGGCGATTCTGTATAAGCGGATAAAGATATCACGATATACGATGACCGGATGCTTGCCGAATACGCCGACCTCCACAAATAGTTTCTTCTTGTAATATGCGCGAAACGTTTCATTCAGCATTTCATGGAACGGATCATCAGACGAATAGATAAAGTGGTTATTTGCGGTACTTGAACCGGTGATTGTTTGAATAAGCGAGGGAATGGTATCTTTTGAAATATGGTACGTGAAGCAAAATCCCGCATCTTTTATGAACGCGCGGATTTCTTTTTCATCGTTCGGTGCAAGATCCGGGCGGAGCCGCCATCGCTCCACCCGGCGTTCTTTCAACTCACGCTTCGTCATTCTTCTTTCTGTATCTCCTTTTGTTCTTGAATAGCTTCTTCAAGAGATGCTTCCTTCGTATAAAACCGTTCCCATTTCTCACGCGGTGATGGCGGCGTTAAAAGTGATACGACGATGAGCGTAAGAATCGACGCTCCTGCTGCCGGAAGAACGATGTACTCTTCACTTAAGATAGGTACCTCTCGCATCGACCGCGAAATGGAGTTTGCAATGGTGATGAGTAACGTGAATCCCATGCCGACCGATATGGATGCGACGCCGCCGGCAACGGTCACCCGTTTCCATAAAAATGCCGCTAACAGCGCCGGCGTTAATCCGGTTCCTATCATGGTATATGCGGTAAGCGCCATCGCGAGTACTGTCTCGAATTGTGTAAGTAGGACATATGCCAGCATCCCGAGACTCACTACCATAAGCCGCTGAAATAGGATAAGTCTCTGCTGAGATGCATCCGGATTGATGAACCGTTGATAGATATCTCGAGTCAAGTTTGTCGAGGGAGTGAGTAGAAAACTATTACCCGTCGAAGTTATTATTGCGACTGCGGCGCCGAACAGAAGCAAGCCGCCCCATATGGGCAATCCAACTTCAATACTGTTTCGTGCAGTATGAAGAATAATACGCTCGGTATCTGCACCGGTAAAATTAAAGTAGCTGTTTGCAAATATCGCCAGCGATGCGATTGCGGTTTCGACAATGATGGTTCCGATGATCCACCATACGACCGACGACTTCGCAGCTTTCTCATTTTTTGCTGAGAAAAATTTCTGATACATGCTCGATTCACCCAACAATAAAAAGAATGTGGGAAAAAATATACCCATTGCCCATATGAAAGTATGATCACCGAAGACTGTGAAAAACGATGGATCAAGGGTAGCCGTTAAATGATCTGCACCACCGACATTTACGAACACAACCGGAACGGCTATGAGAACCGCAAGGGTAATGACCGCACCGTTTATTATATCTACTGCCGTAATAGACATCATGCCCGCAAAGGCGGTAAAGGTGATTATAAACATTGCGGTGATGATGACACCCCATTTCATATCTATACCCGCAACCAGATCGAGCACGAATCCCCCGCCTCGAAATTGATACCCGACGATCGTGGTGTAGGCGATAACAATCGCAATCGTTCCGAGGACGCGCGCCCACTTATTATATCGGAGTTCGAGAATATCCGGGACCGTATATTGCGCAATTCTTCTCACGCGGGCGGCAAGGAAGAACACGATCACGATGCCCACCCATGCGCCCGCTGCCATCCAGAGTTCGGAAAAGCCGACACGGGCGGCGAGTCCCGCACCCGCCAGCAAACTCCCCGAGCCAATCCAGGTACATAGAAGTGTGCCGACGAGCCGATATGTCGGGACGGAGCGCCCCGCAACCATGAAATCTTCTTGTCCTTTTACAAGGAAACTCTTCCGTATGGAAATCGACATAAGAAGAGAGAGATACGCAATGACAAACCAGAGGTATATCACGAGGTTACCCTTTCATGCAGATGAGTATATATGCGTCAAATATCCATGATATAAATTCTATTAAGATAAAGATTCAAATGTTTAATATCAAAATTTGTTATTCAACAGTATTTTTTGTACACTAATTTTTGAAAGGACACACCATGGAGCGTGAACACGAAAATGATCATTATCCGGCGGATCGTACCTACAGGCTTGATTTAAAACGATGTATGGTGCGAACGTGTGACGGTGAGCTTGCCGAATTAAGTTACTATGAGCGCAACAACTGGGTGACGATTGAATATAAATGCACCCGGTGTGAAAAAGAGTTTGCCGTAAAAGTTGAATCGTAACGTGAGCGAGTGCCTGCCTTTATATGATGATAAAAAAAATAGTGTCAAGTGAAATCTATGATCCCGGTTGAGCTTATAAGAAAAAAAAGACAAGGAGAAGCGTTAACACCCGATGAATTACAGTATTTTGTAAACGGCTACGTTAACGGCAATATCCCCGATTATCAGATGGCGGCATGGCTTATGGCGGTTTTTTTCCGCGGTATGACCGAATCGGAGATGAAGGAATTTACACGAGTCATGCTGCATTCGGGAACCGTTGTCGATCTCTCATCGATACCGGGCATAAAGGTCGATAAGCATTCCACCGGCGGTGTCGGCGACAAGGTGTCGATCATTCTTGCACCGCTTGTGGCCGCGTGCGGTGCACCGGTGCCGATGATATCAGGACGCGGGCTCGGTCACACGGGGGGAACGCTGGATAAACTGGAGTCGATTCCCGGCTTCCGTACCGATCTCGATATCCCGACATATAAAAAAGTAATCGAGAAAATCGGTGTGGTGATGATCGGACAAACAAAAGACATTGCACCCGCCGATAAAAAGATGTACGCACTCCGCGATGTAACGGCAACGGTCGAGTGCATCCCGCTTATTGCCGGAAGCATCATGAGTAAGAAATTAGCCGAAGGAATCGACGCTCTGGTGCTCGATGTGAAAACCGGAAGCGGAGCATTTATGCAGGAGAAAGATCAGGCAATCGAGCTTGCACAGACCCTCATCAATACCGGTGAAGCATTCGGTAAACGGACAATCGGATATATTACCGATATGAACCAACCGCTTGGCAATGCAGTTGGAAACTGGCTGGAAATCGAAGAGTGTATCCGATGCATGAAAGGTGAACCTGGTAATGATTTGATGGAAGTAACGTACCGGCTTGCTGGTGCAATGATCTATCTCGGAGGGAGATCGACATCGATCAATAAAGGAGAAGGCATGGCGCGAAAAGCGATCGAGTCGGGTGCGGCGTTCGAAAAATTTCTGCAATTGGTAAGCGAGCAGGGAGGGGATATATCTTATATCGAAAACCCGTCGAAATATAAAAAGGCCAGGTATTCCGAAGAGGTAATGCTTGGAGGTGAGGGAACCGTTACCACAATCGATAACCATGGAGTTGGATTAGCGGGGCTGGTAACCGGTGCGGGGAGGAGAAAAATCGGCGATTCAATTGATTATACTGCGGGTGTTGTGATTCATAAAAAGATCGGCGAATCGATGCAAAAAAATGAATCAATCGCAACGGTGTACGGAAATAACCGGGATGGTGTTCAGGATGCGGTGCAACGGATTCGTAAAGCATATAGATTGAGCGATCAGAAGGTTCAACCGCCAAAACTCATTTACGGGATGGCTGATAAGGACGGGTATAAGGATTTTTGAGAGACCCTTGCTCCCGTAGTGCAATATATATACATTAGTAGTATCAAATGGGATGCAATTCTAATAAGGAGAATAACCATGTTTGATTTCCTCAAAAAAACGTACTTGTTCGGACTCGGCCTTGCCAGTCTGACAAGAGAAAAAGCAGAAGAACTGGTCGATGATATGATTAAACGCGGTGAGGTAGCGGAAAAAGACCGCAGTAAGGTCCTCGAAGATATGCTTACCCGTGTACAGGAAGAACAGGAAAAACTTTTCAAGACGGTCCGCGATTATGTGAAGAAAGTTGTGCATGATATGGGTCTTCCGACGCGCGATGAATATCTTGAATTGCAAAAGCGGGTGGAAGAACTCGAAAGCGAGTTAAAAGCAAAGCAGGACGATGGTCCAGCCGCTTAAAGTATATAAAACATACAGACGACTGGGACGTTACCGTCAGGTTGTTTTTGTGCTGGCGAAATACGGGTTCGACGATATTGTAGAACGTATCGGTCCCGATATTATATCACGCCGTTTGTTGAAACGGCGCGGGCGAAAAAAAGCCGAGCAGCCGACCGCTGAACGAATCCGGCTGGCACTGACGGAGCTTGGTCCGACGTTCGTAAAGTTCGGACAGGTACTCAGTACCAGACCCGATATCATACCGGATGATTACATCCGCGAACTCGAGAAGCTGCAGGATAAAGTCGACCCGTTCCAGATCGAAGAGGTCAAGCGTATTTTTCTTACCGAATTGGGTAAGGACCCGGAATCGTTATTCACACGCTTTGAGGAGATGCCGATCGCTTCCGGTTCGATCGCACAGGTTCATCGTGCGTCACTACCCGACGGCTCACGGGTCGCTGTAAAGGTACAGCGCCCGAATATCCGCCGCGTTATCGAAACAGACCTGCAAATCCTGAAAGAGCTTGCAAACGTGTTTGAACGGCATATACCCGAAGCACGGTGGTACCGGCCGGTAGCATTGGTGGATCAATTTTCATCGACCATCCGCCGCGAACTTGATTTTGTTGCTGAAGGACATGCGGCGGAACGATTCCGCATTAACTTTGAGAACATCGACACGTTCTTTATCCCCGCGGTTTACTGGGATTACACTACGGAAAAGATTCTCACTATAGATTATATCGACGGTGTCAAGATCACCAACTTCGAAGAGATTGAAAAAAGGGGATACGATAAAAAAGCGATTGCGAGCAACGGGGCACGCGCAATATTGAAGGAAGTGTTTGAAGACCGGTTCTTCCACGGTGATCCGCACCCCGGCAATTTCTTTGTTATGGAAAACAGCGTCATTGCTGCCGTCGATTTCGGAATCGTCGGCAGACTTGACGAGGAGACAAACGAGAATTTGAGCATGTTGCTTCACGCCGTAGTGAATCGTGACGTCGAAAAAGCGATACACGTTTTCAAGATGCTCAACGTTCTCGAAGACGATACCGATATTTCATTGCTGAAGTATGATATGATGGAATTCGTCGACCGGTACTACGGGCTCCCCCTCGATAAACTAGACGCACAAAAGATACTGAGCGACATGCTTGCCGTTTTTCGAAGGCACCGGATAATCTTGCCGGTCAATCTTGCAACGATGGGCAGAATGTTGTTGGTATCTGCCGGAGTCGGTCGAATGCTTGATCCGAAATTCGATATGGTTGCCGAGGCGAAGCCGTTTATCGAGTCGTTTATGTACAGACGGTTTGATCCGAGACGGCAGGCGCGTGAGATAATGAATCTGTTTGACCGGCTCAGGATGACCGTTAAAATGCTTCCGGCAGATCTCGAGGAAATTATTCAGAAGTTAAAGAAGGGAAAGATGCTTGTACAACTGCATCATGAGGGGTTGGAAAAATTTATTCTCGAGATGGACCGTTCGTCGAACCGGTTAACATTCGGCATGATCATCGCATCGTTAATAGTCGGTTCATCGCTGGTTATGCAATTGGACCGCGGCCCCATGTTGTTCGGATTTTCGATCTTCGGTATAATCGGATATCTTTTTGCAGCAGTTCTCGGCCTCTGGCTGGTCATTGCCATCCTTCGCTCGGGGAAAATCTGACCTTTGATTTTTTGCGATAAAGATAGTATAATTTACACTAATTACTCATCCGGTACACACACTATGAAAACAATAAAAGACATCCTCAGGATGAGCATCTGATCGGCATTTTGTCTATTCGCGATCTGCTCGCCCTGGATATGAGCGGGAAGGAAGAGACTATCGAGTTCATTGAACAATATATCTTTACCGTTCCTCCCGGAATGGAGAAGAAATATTAATTATAAAAAAATACATACGGAGATAATCGTCGATGCCTGTTGTTCATTTCGTGAATGAAGAAAAAAAAATTGAGGTGGCTGAGGGAGCTAATCTGAGAAAAGTTGCATTACAAAACGGAATCAGTCCGTATCGGGGGTTGGATAAAATTTTTAATTGCAGGGGATTCGGATTATGCGGTACATGCAGAGTTGAAATCGTTGACGGTAAGGGAGCGTCACCGCAAACTGACCGGGAAATTAGTGCATTGCGCGGCTTGCAGCCGTTTTATGCCCGTACGTGGGGTAAGGATGTACGGCTATCGTGCAGAATTGAAATCAAAGACGATATGGAGGTAAAAACCAATCCGGAGGTGTCCATCGATATGCAAGAAACCAAGCTGCGTCTTGCCAACTTTGCAGCTATTGTCATTTTCGGCGGCGGCTTGCTGATAATTATTGCATTGATACTAATGGATATGTTGAAATTGTTGTAAATATTCCCGATTCAGCTATAAGCGTTTTTCTAAAACCCGGAGCATTTCATCGTGTATTCTTCCGTTTGTCGCGAGAATTCGGGGTGAATTTGCACCGATCGGGTTGCCGTTAAAATCGGTAACCGTCCCGCCGGCTTCTTCGACCAGCAATATGCCTGCTGCAATGTCCCACGGTTGAATGAATGCTTCCCAGAACCCGTCACCCCGTCCGGCGGCTATGTAGCAGAGATCTATTGCCGCCGACCCGAGCCGGCGCACCGCCTGCGCTTCCATGAGGAAATCGACGAACCGTTCGATTGTTGAATCCGGGTTTTCATGAACGTTATACGGAAATCCGGTTATCAGTATGCTGTCTATAAGTTTATCCGTTTGTGAGACGTGTATTTGTTTCCCGTTTAAGAATGCACCCCTGACGCGTTCGACAGTGTACAGTTCATCGG
>PWJF01000233.1 GCA_003560935.1 Ignavibacteriales bacterium | reverse complement strand
CCGTATTATTTTAAAGTAAGTTAGAGTTTTTACATAATCTAATCAATAGCGAAAATATTCAATATATTACGCTCAATAACGGCTAAAATTCAGTTGAACGAAGCCGCCGTTATGGGTATTAGATAACTTCTATATCCTGAAAAATCCTTTCCGCGGCAGGTCGCGTCCGTTGAGTCGGGAATTCTCGATCAAAAAAATAGAAAGGCAGCATTGAATGTACATTAATGTGTCTCCCCGTTAATTTTCAGATAATATAGTATTTTGGGGAAGAAAGTCAACTCTTGGGGCTCGGGGTTCCACGTTCCAGGTTACAGGTTACAGGTTCCAGGTTACAGGTTAGGGTTGCAGAATTTTTTATGGGTAAGAACAAGAAACCGGAAACAGAACAAACTACGGACGTTTGAGATCGTGCCATACCGAGTGTAAATCGACTTTCGGCCGACGGCAGAGATATACCGGAACGTTTTGTTCTCCCGCGACCGCAAATTCATGATAAAGCAGCGCCTTTTGGTCTATATCAGCGTACAACTCTTCAAGCAGCGGCACATGGACACCGACTGCAATCGCAATTTCAGCGGATGCCTCCCCGGAGCCCCACGCATGATAACTGCTGACGTAGCTGACTGCCTTCGGTAAGTTGTATTGTTTCCCGAAAAGATCTATCGCTCCGGCTCTGCCGTAATTGCCTGCAATGATAACCGATCTCGAACGCTCATCCGGTGTCAGATCATAATAAATACGGGCAACCTCCTCTACTTGTTGTTCCCAACCGAACATATCGGCAAAATCCTGTGGAATTCGCCCATAATCCCCCCTGTTGGTTTTATTCGCTTCTTCAAGCCCTGCAGCCCGGATATACCGCTCGAGCGTTTCGGGGTTAAGCAGCGGTACTCCGATAGGCAGCAGGTACAAACCGCCAAGCAACATTATCATCAAAATTGCGGTATGTTTTATGGCATGCTTTCGCTCGCCGATAACAGATTCGATAAATACCGCTCCACCCGCAATGATAACGGGATACATCGGCGCAAGATAGTAAGCTTTACCGCCTATAGATAAAAACAGTAAAAGGACGGCACAGTAACAGAGTGCAATGAGACGGAACCGTATACCGGTCGAGTGAAACATGAAATAATATAAACCCGCAATCCATATCGGCACTGTTATCGGATGAAGGATAACAATCTGTCCGAGTAGAAAATCCCATATTCCGACATGTGCGAATTGTGTGGCGCTGATATGATCGACGTGTGTAAACAACGGCCAACCGTTGATTATCTGTCCGGTAATACTCGGCACACCCACGACCAATGCAATCATCCCTGCAATCCACGGCTCCTTTCGATTCAGTTGCCTACGCTGAGACGTGAGAAGCAAGCCAAAAAATAATCCCGCACCAAAAATAAGAATAGTAAAACGGTTAAGTAATCCAAGTCCTATAATAACGCCCAGGAGATACCACAATCTATGAGAGTCGCGTTGTATTATTAGAACGAAGATGTAACATGCAAGTGTCCATAGAAATTGTTCGAATATGACCGGCTGAAAGAGCGTGCCGGCTCTGAGATAGACGGGAGCGATGAGAATAGCCATACCTGTAAGAACCTGAGCGAAACGTCCACCCCCGAGTTCGCGTACCGTCAAACTCGCACAAAGGACTATAGCTCCGCCCGACAGTGCCGGCAAGAGACGGGTCGCGAACAGAGAGTCACCGAGCAGTAATTGATGAAGATAACCGATGATTGCAATCAGAGGTGGAAATTCGTTGCGAAATAAACTTAAACGTTCACTAACCGCTAAATATAACAGTTCGTCCCGGTGGAATCCGTAGTTCGTGTTGGTAATAAAATGAATGGAAAGTTTTATTACAACAAATATAACAACGATTAATAAAGAAGATTGTAAAGCGCGTTTACCCATTGTAGGTTAGAAATCCTAAGCACTAAATCCGAAGTTCTAAACAAATTCAAAATCCTAATGTTCAAATGCTACAAACAATGAGACTGCAATTTGTAATCCTGACTACGTTAAGAACACTGTCAGGCAGGCTGTTAATTGTCAACTGCTTTTTCAACCGCAGGTTCCGAATCAATGCGCCGCCGTCTCCGCGCCCTAGCGATCAGTCCAAGACCGAACAGTATCAACAACACCGGCCAGAAATTAATGAGATAATATTCAAACCGGTATACTTGAAAGATGGAGAGTTCATCCCCGATAATTAAAAAACCGATCCCGATAAAAAAAAGTGTCGGTATCAACAAGTGCCAGTCGCGTAGATTGTAACTATACATCATTAAAAAAGAAAAACCTATTATCAGGAATACAGCCGGTACAAATACCGGATAGTGCGTCGTAATTAACCGCATACTGTCGAGCATCAAATATAGACCGAACAGAAACAGCATGGTACCCCAGAAGACCTTGCTCCGGTCTCCGGCGCCAAATGAACGGACAACCAACACGGCACCATATAGTATCATGATACCGGTGATCACATTCCAGAATGTAAGGTTCATCATCCCGATCTGATCCATGAGTAATAATAAACCGATAGCTATGAGTATGATGCCGAGTATCGGTATTCTTCGAAGATTTGTCTTGTGTGACATTGTAATCCTCTCTTAATCAACCAATTTATATGTGTTCATCCGGTACAAAGATCGCCATTGCAATATATAGTATGATACCGGTTCCGAATGATAAAATCGTTAACAAAATAAACAAAATTCGAATCACGGTCGGGTCGAGATTAAAGTAATCTCCGAGACCGCCGCAAACACCAAACAATTTCCGGTCACGACGCGACTTATATAATCGTTTATACGGCGCCTCCTGCTGTTGAGTATTCATATCCGTTTGTCCTTCCTGTTGCTGTTTTCCCTGTTCCGGTCGATTTCGCCCGCGTGATTGTTGATGCGAGTAGATCAAAGCCATGCCTATCAGGATGAATATGATCGGAAGTATTAAACCCCATGAGATTTGCCAATAATGGTGAAAAGCAAACCATCCGAAATTCTTTACAAGGAACAGTATTCCTATGATGACCAGTATCACCCCCCATGTACGCTTTACATTCCTGTTATTTACCTGTATTTCGCCGGATTGCATCATCGCAAGTTGATAGGGGTTCACCGGCATGACGATCATACCGCCGATATAGAGAAATAGCCCCGTTCCGCCGAACAGGACGAGCAAAATAAATAAACCGCGCACGATTGTCGGGTCTATGTCGAAATATTCAGCAATCCCACCGCATACGCCGTCGATCATCCTGTCGCGGCGCGACTTGTATAGTCGCTTCGGTTCATCATATTGTTGTGCGGTTGTCATTTTCATTACTCCTTGTCGTACAGTTTCCCCGATCTCCTTAGTATAGTGTACGTTAATTGATGTGTGAAGTTGCATAAAATCAAAAAGTCAGCCGGATGACTGACTTTTTGGTAATTGGTATTTAAAAATTGTCCCTCTATACCTCCATAATTTCCTTCTCTTTCTGGTCAAGCATCTTATCAATTTCGGCGGTATATTTGTCGGTTAATTTTTGCACCTCGTCTTCACCGCGTTTTTTCTCATCTTCGGATATTTCTTTATCCTTCTCAAGTTTTTTCAGGGAGTCTTTCGCATCACGTCGAATATTCCGGATAGATACTTTTCCCTGTTCTCCATATTTCTTGGTGAGTTTGACATATTCCTTCCGGCGTTCTTCATTCAACGATGGAATGGGTACCCGTATAAGGGTTCCGTCATTTACAGGATTGAGGCCGAGGTTCGCATTCTGGATAGCTTTTTCAATCGGCTGAATCATATTTTTTTCCCAGGGCTGCACGGTCAGCAAGGTAGGCTCGGGAACGCCGATATTCGCTACTTGTTTTAAGGGAGTCGGTGTCCCGTAATAATCGACCTTTACTCCTTCGATAAGTCCGGGAGTCGCACGTCCTGTTCTAATAGTAACCAATTCATGTTTTACCACATCCACTGCTTTCGCCATCTTTTCATTGGCATCTTTAATGATATCTTTTATCATAGGTCACCTCTTTGTTCACTTCAGGATATAAGTGATTTATGCACTATGAGCTACGCGTGTACCGAGTGATTCGCCGAGCAGCAGTTTCGTAAGATTTCCGCGCTCGTTCATATTCATCACCACAATCGGCAGGTTATTTTCCTGACAGAGTGTAATAGCGGTCAGGTCCATCACACGTAAACCGCGTTTAAGAACATCAAGATACGTTAATTTTTCAAACATCACCGCTTCCGGATTTTCTTCGGGATCGGTATCGTACACACCGTCAACACGTGTACCTTTAATGATGACATCGGCTTCAATCTCTACAGCGCGAAGCACCGCCGCTGTGTCGGTCGTAAAATATGGATTCCCGGTACCGGCACCGAAGATAACGACCCGTCCTTTTTCAAGATGGCGGATTGCGCGCCTCCGGATAAACGGTTCTGCAATTTCTTCCATTTTTATCGCACTTAACAATCGCGTATATACTCCCCTGTTCTCCAGGGCATTCTGTAACGCCAGGGCATTGATAACGGTCGCGAGCATTCCCATTTGATCGCCGGTCACCTTATCGATCCCGTCCGGTGAGTCAGACACACCGCGATAGATATTACCGCCGCCGATAACAATACCGATCTGAACGCCGAGATGTATTGCATCTTCGATTTCCTGACCGAACTGAGATAGCACATCTGCGGAAATGCCGTATTCAAGATTTCCCTGCAACGCTTCGCCGCTTAACTTCAGCATTACCCGTTTATACTTTGGCTGATTCATAACCGTACCGGTTAATGAGTGAATATAAAAAGAAAGGTCTCACAAAAGGAGACCTTTCACATAACGCTAATTTGTGTTCTCACCAAGATGAAATGTCTGGAAGCGACTGATCCGTATATTCTCGCCAATTTTCGCCGTTACTTCGTTCAGTAGTTCCTGAACGGTTTTGCTCGAGTCTTTAATGAATGATTGTTCGAGCAGACAAACCTCCTGATAGAATTTTTCAAGTCGACCTTGAGCAATCTTATCGGCGATGTTATCGGCTTTACCCTCATTCTTTGCCTGGGTTTTGTAGATCTCGATTTCTTTTTCCATCTCGGATTTATCGACATCTTCGCGACTTACATACCGGGGGTTCATCGCCGCTATCTGCATAGCAAGATCCTTTGCCAACCGTTTAAAATCATCGGTTTTAGCAACAAAATCGGTCTCGCAATTCAGCTCGATCAACGTTCCGACACGTCCGCCGGTATGAATGTACGATTCTATCACGCCCTGATTTGCGGCTTTATCTGAACGCTTTTGAGCTATAGAAGCGCCTTTTTTCCGCAGATATTCTATTGCTTTTTCGAGGTCACCGTTCGATTCCTGTAATGCATTCTTACAATCCATCATGCCGGCGCCCGTCTTCTCGCGCAGTGCCTTTACAGCCTCCGCAGTTATTGCCATAAAAAAATTTACCTCTCATTTATTGAAAACGTATCAGCTTATGATTCCTTTTCCGCATCCTGATTGTCGGATGTATCATCTTTTTCAGCTATCGCTTCGTCGACTTCTTCCTCGGTCGGAATCTGTTCCTGGTCTTTTCTCCTGATATTTCCCTCGATGACGGCGTCCGCGATCTTCGATGTAATCAATTGAATGCTTTTGGAAGCGTCATCGTTTGCTGGCATTATATAATCGACAAGATCGGGATCGCAGTTTGTATCGACGATAGCGAATACGGGGATATTTAATTTGTTTGCTTCGTTTACAGCAAGGTGATCTTTTTTAATATCGACAATGAATACCGCACCGGGCAGACGTCCCATTTCAACGACACCACCGAGAACCCGCTCCAGCTTTTCCTTTTCCCGCATCAGCATCAATCGCTCTTTCTTCGGCAGATTGTCGAACGTGCCGTCGGTCTCCATTTTCTCGATATTGGTGTATCGACGGACGCTCTTCCGTATCGTACTGAAGTTAGTGAGCATACCGCCGAGCCATCGTTCTGTTACATAATATGCACCACAACGTTTGGCTTCGCTCTCAATAATTTCTTTTGCCTGTTTCTTCGTACCGACAAATAAAATGCCTTTACCTTCCGCGGCAATATTTGACAACGCATTGCACGCTTCCTCGACATGTACCTGTGTTTTCTTCAGATCGATGATATGAATACCGTTCTTTTCCATAAATATGAACGGCTTCATTTTCGGATTCCACCGGCGCGTGATATGGCCGAAGTGCGCTCCGGCGGCAAGTAACTCGGTGAGTTCTACTCGCGACATTGCTCTTCCTCTAATTTTATAAGTTATTGTTCCTCTACCCTCGTCGTCCTGAACGGGAATCCCGGCATGCTTTATTATATCGGGACACTACCCTTTCAGTCTGAAAGTATGTGTTTTTTAAAATTACGACTTACGAATTAACGCTTGGAGAACTGGAAGCGTTTACGTGCTTTCGGTTGTCCGTATTTTTTACGTTCGACCATTCTCGGATCTCGCGTAAACATCCTTGCTTTCTTTAACGTATCGTGATGCGATTCATCGAGCTTCAACAATGCGCGTGCAATACCGAGACGGATAGCGCCCGCCTGTCCCGTTCTGCCTCCCCCGCGAACATTAGCGATCACATCGTACTTATCGAGCGCCTCAACAATCTCCAACGGTTTCATGATATCCCGCCGATGATTTTCGGTTGGAAAGTATTTTTCAAACGTTTTTTTATTTACCGTCACTGTTCCCGAACCGGGGACCAAACGTACACGTGCAACTGATGTCTTTCTACGTCCGATAAAAATTTGAGGTCTTTGCATTTACACTTCCTTCGTTAAATCTCAAGGTTAATTGGTTGCTGCGCCTTATGCGGATGCTCGGCTCCGCTGTATACCTTCAGTTTTTTTCTTAGTCTTCGACCGAGCCTGTTGTGGGGAAGCATTCCGCCCACCGCATGGTGGATAACGTAGTCGGGTCTTTTGCTCATCATTTCCTTAAACGAGGTTTTGGTATCACCGCCCGGATATCCCGAATATCTTAAATATGTTTTCAGCTCGGGGCGTTTACCGGTAAGTTGTACCTTATCGGCATTAATGACAATAACATAATCACCGACATCGGTATTCGGAGTAAAAATTGGTTTGTGTTTACCGCGCAGTATACGTGCGATTTCCGTCGCGAGTCGACCGAGTACCTTGCCTTCGGCATCAACCACATACCACTTTTTTTCTACTTCGTTTTCCTGTATGAATTTTGTCACATTTCCGCTTTCCACTGAGATAATTCCTCCGGCGGGTATTGTTAATGGTCTTAAAAATTATTTAAGTTTACAAAATAGCTAAATTAAGTGAAAATGTCAATATTACAATAACGTTACCATCGGGTCTTCGAGCATACGTTTAAAATCGCGCAGGAATTCCGCTCCCACAGCTCCGTCAACCACCCTGTGATCGCACGACATGGTCGCCCGCATGGTTCTGCCGATGCCGATTTGACCGTCACGGACCACCGGTTTCTCCACAATCGCCCCGGTTGCAAGTATTGCGCTCTCAGGCGGGTTAATAATTGCAGAGAATTCCTCAATATCATACATTCCGAGATTACTGATGGTAATACTTCCCCCCTCATACTCCTCCGGCTGCAGTTTTCGGTTCCGGGCACGCTCGGCATAATCTTTCGTTTCTTTTGATATTTGGATAATTCCTTTTTTATCACACTTTCTCAGTACCGGCGTGATAAGTCCGTCATCAAGTGCGACTGCCAAACCGATATTCACCTCTCCCCGGCGTTTGATACTGTCTTTCGCCCAGTATGAGTTGACCTTCGGATTTCTGAGCAGTGCATGTGCGGCAATCTTAATCATAATATCGGTAAAGCTGACTTTCGTTTCGTCCTGTATTTCATTGATGCGCCTACGCATATCCATAACCCGTGTCATATCGATTTCGACCGTGAGATAGAAGTGCGGTACGCTCGTCTTGCTATCAACCATCCGCCGCGCAATCGCTTTGCGCATGCCGCTAAGCTCAATGGTCTCAGCAACAGGTTCACCGGTTACGGCAGCCGGTTCTCCTCGTTTGCCGATACCTCTCTCAAGCGCTTTTTCGATGTCGCGTTTAACGATCCGTCCCTCCGGTCCTGAACCCTCCAATGCTTTCAAATCGATATTATGTTCATCCGCCATTTTACGTGCAAGGGGTGATGCCTTAACGGCGCCGTCTTCTCTCGCAGCCGGTTTAGGTTCGGGTTCCTCGCGTTTCTGTTCTTTTTTCTCTTTCGGCTTTTCTTTATCCTCCTTTACTTCTACTTCCTCTTCCTTTTCATCAACTTTCGCCTCCTCTTTCTCCTCCTTCTT
>PWJF01000541.1 GCA_003560935.1 Ignavibacteriales bacterium | reverse complement strand
CCAATAATACAAACGCACAGGGTACAGATGTATCCCGATTTCTGCAAGGGAGCCGACAGGATGACGACAGGCGGGCTGTTCAAATGATGGAGCGGGCAGGTCTCATTGAACTACTCCATTACGAGACCATTCTCGACGGATATATTGATCCGGATGAGTATGTTGTCGGTCCCATGGATCTTATAACCGTCGATGTCGTCAGCGAAATACCCATTTCGGGTAATGTGATCATCTCACCTGAGGGGAAAGTTTCGATCCCAATGGTGGGAAGTGTCGATGTATCGGGATTAACATTGACAGAAGCAAAAGATCGCATTCATCAAACTATACAGCAAAAATATATCGCAGCGGAAATCAGTATTTCACTATTATCTCCCCGCTCATTTACGGTTCATGTATCGGGACTTGTTAAGAGACCGGGGAATCATCCGGTCTCGGCGGTCCACCGGGCAAGCAATGCGGTATTTTTGGCGGGGATTTACGACGGCGAAGAGCTGGATATTCGTGGCGGTTCTCCCGCTGTAAGTTCGAAGTTTTATTCATCATTGAGGAATATCGAACTTCACCGTGCAAACGGCGAAACAATTGAGGTGGATCTCTTCCGCTATATGGTAATGGGTGACAATACCTATAACCCACGTTTGCATGACGGTGACGTTATTGTAGTTCCTCCCGAAGATGTTGAATCAAATAGTGTCAGCATTTACGGCGGTGTCCGCTTACCGGGACGGTATGAGTATCGTGAGGGTGATGACTTAAATCTGATCCTGAAATTTGCTCAAGGGTTTACCAAAAACGCCGTGAAGGATTCCATACAGGTCGCACGCTTTACCGAGGATGGTTCGGATATCGAATATCTCGCCGTCCACGGTGAAACAATATTGGCGGGTGAAAATGTATTCCCGCTTAAACGGAATGACAGAATCTTCGTCCGGAAAAAACAAGGCGTGCGCCGTGAACATACGGTTCATGTACACGGGGAAGTAACGTATAACGGCAGCTTTTCAATCACACGTGAGAACACAAAATTGTCGGAAGTGATCGGGTGGGCGGGCGGATTTACCGAGAATGCCGCATTGAGTGAGGCTATTGTCCTGCGTAAAAACCCGCAGAATGGAGACCGGATGACGGAAGTGACCGCTATTGATCCAAATCGTTTACGCCGGCTGAGTCCCATGGATCCTGATGAAACAGCGCGATTTAACGCAGAGATGCAGGTACTTCAAAATACAGTTGCGGTCGATTTTAATAATCTATTTAGAAATAACGATCCATCGGCCGATATAACATTACGCGACGGAGACGTTATCATTGTACCGTCTAAACTGAATACGGTTTTTGTTTTCGGTCAGGTTGTTAATCCCGGCCATGTAACGTACATGGATGGTATGGATATCGATTATTATATAGCTCGTTCGGGCGGTACGTCGGAAGTGTCACGCGACCGGAAAATCATGGTCATCAAAGCGGGAACGAGGGAGTGGGTGAACCCGGGAGAGACCACGCTTGAACCGGGCGATGCGATATTCGTACCGCGCCGTCCCGACCGGAGATTCAGTTATTATTATAGTATAGTGCGCGATGCATTACAGATCTCCACCGCTGCGGCTACGATTTATTTATTAATTTTACAGATATCACGTAATTAATTATTTTTAAACAATAAGCGAAGCGAAATAATTATCATACACAGAGGGAAGTTATGAAGAGTAACGATCAGAACCAAACACAAGGGCTATTATACTATATTCACCTACTATTAAAATGGCGGCGGTTTATTACAATTAACTTTGTTCTCGTTGTGCTGGTAACATATGGTATAACTTTATTGTTACCGAAATGGTACTACAGTGATACTATCGTACTTCCCCCAAAAGGTGACGGACTCGGACCATTTACTGCAGGACTCGGTGACATTGCTCGAATGGTAAGAGCATTTCCCGGCGGCGGTATGATGGCATCTCCGGAGATGTACAACTATTTCTCGATCCTGAAAAGCCGCACCGTAATGGACGATGTTATCCGAACGTTTGATTTGATGAATGTATATCGGATCGATAATGAATCATGGAAAGACGCACGTGATGCTCTGGTAGATAATACCGTGTTAAAAATAGACGATGAGGGGGCGCTTGTTGTAGGTGTTTATGACCGGGATCCCCAGCGTGCTGCAGATATGGCAAATTATTATGTGGAATTACTACACAAACACAGTATTAATTTGAATGTCCGCGAGGCACGAGCCCGCCGGGAATTCATCGAAAAAAGGCTCGCAACGAACAAACAAGATCTTATCGCATTAGAAGAAAAGATGCATGCTTTTCAAAGCGAGCATGGACTTATGATTCTCCCCGAACAAACCGAGCAAAGTATACGCGGTATTGCTGAACTGTATGCGATAAAAGTGGTCAAGGAAATTGAGCTCGATGTGTATAGTGAGGTTATGAGTATTGACAATCCGATATACCGGAATGTTCAACGGGAACTGTCGGCCATTGAAAGAAAACTGGAGGGTATACCCGATCAGACGATTGAATCATTTCGTATCCTCCGTGAGTTATTGGTACAGCAGAAGATTTTCGAACTGTTGACACCTCTATTGGAAGAAGCCCGCCTTGAAGAGTTACGGGATACGCCGACGGTATTGGTCGTCGATAGTGCTATCCCGGCGGAAGAAAAGTCAAAACCGAAGCGCCTGTTAATAACTATCGCAATGGGGATTGCGGCTCTTGCTCTAAGTGTTGTTTACGTGGTTACTACCGATTCAATCGAAAAAACCCGTACCCGCAATCCTGAACAATATCAACGAATTGTGGAAATAAAGGAAATGGTTAACAATCCATTTAAGAAGAGGCATTAATCATAATGTTGCAGGGTACATCCGGTAACCAGGTGAGCATCACTACGATAGATCAGCCGGCCATACCGTGGTGGTTTCTGGGATTGGTGCAATTGTTGTTACTCTCGGGACTTATATATCTATCGGACTCAATCTCTCCATTAATTGTACTCGGAATCATTGGAACAGGTGTACTTATTTTAATGATCCCCGAATCCGCCTTAGCGATATTTTTATTCATTGGATTAACTAAAGGATGGGTTGAAGAAAATATCGCTCTTTTTCAGTCTATAGATTATTCAATATTTTTATTTGTTATTTTGCTTGCTGCTCTTGCTGTGAAACTAATACGACACAGAGATGAAAACCTTCCGCCATATATTCAATTCGTTTTCCCGTTAGCTTTGTTTACCGTTCTTCTGGTGTTGAGTCTCATCCATACACCCAGTCCCAACTATGGATTCGAAAAGGCAATGCGCTTTATGGTGTTTAATTTCTTCCTCTTTATTATCACGATTATGATGCTTCGACGGAGAGAAGATATTATCAGATTATTATATATAATAATCATAGGAACCGTCTTGTTTTCGGGTTTAATGCTGTACGAAGGTTTTAAAAGTTACATGAGTGGCGAATTACTTGGATTTTTCATCCGGTTTACCGTTCTTGATGCAAATCCAATTTCCGCAGGGAGAATTATTGCCATATCTATCGCCATCCTCCTTGTAGTAGGTATGAATATACCCTCGCGGCGACTACGCAACAGTGTGTTATTATTATCATCATTCCTCTTTATTGCACTTTTAGTTACCAATACACGCGGCCCGGTTATAAGTCTTATTCTGGGAATGGGAATATTTTTTCTGTATTTTACCGGTATAAGCATTAAAAAAATGATGATATACGGGTTTCTTCTTTCTGTCGTTTTAATTATTACACTTCTGGCTCTCCCGGAACAACTTGTAAACAGATATTTTTTGCTCATCGGACAAGAATACGGAGTAATGGCGCAGATAGGAACCGAAATAGATACTCGCGCCACACGGATGGAGATGTGGTCGTCATCTCTTGTAAATTGGGTGGGATCGATACAGAGTTTTCTTATAGGTCACGGTACCGGCAGTTACGCTTCATTAAGTATCTTTCATGATTTTCAAGATTACCCCCATAATGTATTTTTAGAAATCGTTTTCGAGTTAGGTTGTGTCGGACTTATGTTATTTCTGTTCCATCTCGGAACTATTTCGACTACTGTATCTGTAATGAACAAAAGCGGGTTTAAGGATACACGGGATAAAATAATTTTCCTGTCGTTGGTTGCATCGGCGATCGTAATGTTTCTTGCGATTCAGGTGAGTGGAGATCTGGCAGAGAACAGAATATTTTGGATCTTCCTCGGTATGCTTGTTGCGTTTTGGAGGGTTACCTGGAATGATCGCAGTTCACATTAGTGCCGCACCACGTGTGAGAGTATGTATGGTAAATGAACAATACGAATGATATGTAGTGATAGACTTAAAAAAGTATTTTATAAAATGGCTCGGACCGACTAATCTCGGTTATATAGATTATTATCTTCGACCTGCATTAAAGAAATCGTGGGGAGGAGCATTTAACGGTCAGCAATTTCGCATACATATGTTTGAGGATTTGCATGCCGCTCTTAAATTCAGTGCATTTGTTGAATCGGGAAGCTATCGCGGGGTTACCACAGAATATTTCGCGGAATTCGGTATTCCGGTGTATGCCGTTGAATCGAATCTCCGGTTTTATACATTTGCACGATTACGATTGAAACGATTCGACGACCGATTACACCTGACATGTGCGGATAGTCGACACTATCTTCACCAGCTTGCATACGATAGGAGATTTCCCCGTCAACGAGTATTTTTTTATCTTGATGCTCATTGGGAGGAAGATCTTCCGCTGCGTGAGGAACTCGAAATTATATATAATTTCTGGCCCGACGCTGTTGTGATGGTCGATGACTTTCAGGTTCCCGGCACCCGGTATGCCTATGATGATTATGGAGAAGGTAAAGTACTGAACGTCGATTATCTTCGATCTCTTCCGGTTTTGAAGTTATGGAAATTTTACCCTGCCGTTGACGAAACACACGAGACGGGAGCAAAGCGGGGATGTGTAATATTATGTCATAATAGTGATATAGCGTCGATCATTCGATCCATCGGTAGTGTCAGAAATGTCTGATGATCAGACATTCGATGTATTTTTGAAGAATTTATTCTTTAGTCACTCATGAACAAAGCAGGATTTAAAAATTGGATTTCACATAATACGATTGCCGATCGGTATACGGTAAGGATTCTCAAGTGAATCTTCGTGGCAAAGTAATACATGAAGGTACCTATTTAATTCTACGCCATGTGATTGGTATTACCGTTAATATCGGCGGCATAATTCTTTTGACAAGGATTATCGGTCCGCAGCACTATGGGTTTTATGCCGCGGCTATTGGTATTTTTATTTATCTCTTTAAGGTCTCTTTATTGGGAATTAATGTTTATCTTATTCGAACGACGGAGGCAGAAGATCAGCGATATTTTCACCTGGCATTTACATTTTTAATTATTACCGCTTGTATCGTCACGGTATTGACAATTTTAGCGATTCCGATGATACAAGCCTTGATAAAAATCGATGAAGTCGGTCCGGTATTGACTGTATTAGCGTTTTCACTTCCGGTCATTCTTACGAACCAGGTGCCGCTCGCAGTGTTGGAACGTTCTATTCAATATAAAAAAGTTGCGTTCGGTGAGTTAGGCGGTCAGGTTGGCTTTTACGCGGCAGCCATACCTGCAGCTATCGCAGGAGCCGGTATGTGGGCGCCGGTAACGGGATGGTGGATACAGCAGTTCATACTATCGGTAATGTATTATAAAAACTCGCGATATAGACCGCGGTTTTACTGGAATAGTGAGTTAATAAAAAAAATGCTTGGGTATGGTGTCGGTTATTCTTCGTCTGTGTGGATCTGGCATTTACGACAGTTAGTAAATCCTGTTATAGTCGGACGGTTTATAGGAGCCGATGCCGTTGGTATTGTTGCTGTATCCGTAAAGATAGTCGAAAGTTTAGGTTTTATCAAAGAATCGATATGGCGTATATCGATATCGGCGTTTGCACAGGTGCAGAATGATATACAACGTTTGAAAAATGCAGTTTCGGAAGGTATGCATATACAGCTTATCTCGGTCGGAGTTTTATTGGTTATTGTTGCAATTGTGCTGCCGTTTGTTGCCGAACCCTTAATGGGAGCCCAATGGAAAAATATCGGATTAATTTTCCCGTTTATTGCACTTGGTTATCTGGCCGGTTCCCTCTACAGCCTTCATTCATCTGCACTGTATGTTTTACACAAAAACAATGTTGTTTCATTTTATCATTTTATTCATATACTGTTATTTGTTACGAGCGCATTATTTTTAGTTCCCCGCTATGGGTTGATTGGATATGGATACGCTGAGATCTGCGCTCTTGGTAGTTTCGCCGTTCAAGAATTACTGTTTAGAAAGTATATCGGGAAAATACAATATTCATTGATTACTTTATGGTCTGCCGTTTTAATATTATCGTTGTTTGTGCATACACTCGGCTGGATAGTATTATCAGGTCTCATAATAATAGTGCTTGTACCCTCATCAAGAAATATGCTGCGAGGATATGCAACGTCTGCGGGTACCGTACTATTTCAAAATAAAAATTCATGAGCATGGAGCATCACCCCAAAATATCGATCATAACACCGTCGTTCAACCAGGGGAAGTTTATTGCCGATGCCATTGAGAGCGTGCTCGTGCAGAACTATCCGAACTTCGAGCATATTATCATTGATAATTGTTCCACCGACGATACTGTTAAAATCCTCAGACGGTATCGTCACCTAAGGTGGCTGTCGGAAACTGACCGGGGACAAAGCCATGCGCTCAATAAGGGAATTAAGATGGCAACGGGAGAATGGATTGTCTGGTTGAATGCGGATGATTTATTGTCTGAAGGTGCATTAAGGAGTTATGCTCAGAGAATTACCGATGATCCCTCGGTCGATGTGATGTACGGACACGTGAAATATATTACAGAGTCGGGACAGTATCTGCATATATATTCTCAAATTAAATTCAGGTATATATTTATTCTCTTCGGGGTGTATGGTCCACCTTCAAGCGGAACGTTGTTCAAAAAAAATATCCTAACAACGTATTCGTTATCTGAAGATTACCATTATGCAATGGATACGGAATGGTTTTTACGCTGCGGTCGAATCATTAAAACACGGTTGGTGAATCAAATCACATCATGTTTTCGTATCTCATATAGCAGTAAAACCTCCGGTATGATTGCCGGCAATTCTTTCTCGGAAAAACACCTTGAAGAGCGACAAAGATATTGTAGGAAATACCTATTTGACAGGATGACCTTTATCCCCGATATGATGAAGAATTATATTTATCGGAGCGTTCGATTTTTACTTCTCGGTATATACTATGTATTGAAACTCAGGCATATTAAATACTTTATGTATACAGATCAAAGACCTGTAGTGATGTTTACTACGATACATTCTGCAAATGACCATCGGATTTATTACAAAGAAGCCCGGTCGCTGGCAAAAAAATATTCAATAATTATAGTCGCACCGATACGTAATAAAGTGTCTATAGCGGATATTCCGCACAAGAAAATATCATTTATACGATACAGATTAATTCGTTTTATTGGAAATTTTCGACTTATTCCGGTAATCTATAAATTAAATCCAAAAATATTGCACATACACGATCCCGAATTGTTGCCAGTTGCATTATTAGCGAAGATGGTCACCCGTTCGAAAACTATATACGATGTTCATGAGAATCAGCACCTTGATATTTTACAGAAGGAATGGCTGCCTATCCCAGTACGAAAAAGTATATTATATTTATTCAAATTATTGGAGAATATAGTTTTAAAGCGCACCAACGGGTTGATTCTTGCTGAAGATTCTTATGTCGAAGTATATAATAATCATATGAATATGGAAATCATAAGAAATTACCCGCTTATTAAAAACGTACGAGTTACGGAAACAAGAAAGAGGATCAATCGAGACGTAGTACGTCTCAGTTATGTCGGTTCGGTTCAACGTATTCGCGGTATTATCGAAATGCTTCGGGTTGTTTCTTGCTTGAAGCACGATTATGGGAAGAATGTTCATTTGGATGTTGTAGGAGCATTTGAAAGCAGCTCACTCAAGGCTGAAGCAATTCAATTAATCAATCAGCTTGACATAGTGGACAGTGTTATCTTGCATGGAATACTTCCTCACGAAACGGCCGTTACATTACTCAACGAAACTCACATCGGTTTTGCACTCTATCATCCGTTGCCGACACATCAGAAAATTCTTCCGGTTAAGTTCTATGAGTATCTACTGATGAAAAATCCTATTGTAGCAACGGATATCGATGTGTGGAGAGATTTTATATATAAACATAAATG
>PWJF01000378.1 GCA_003560935.1 Ignavibacteriales bacterium | reverse complement strand
TGCATGCGTATCAACCCGCACGCCGAATCCGCCCGGTATATGCAAGCTTGTTATCTTGCCCGGGGACGGCCGGAAATCTTTATTCGGATCTTCGGCATTGATACGGCACTCAATAGCATGTCCGTTCGGTTTTATTTTTCGCCGCGATAACCGCTTGCCGTCCATGATCTCTATTTGCTCGCGAATCAAGTCGTAGCCGGTTACCTCTTCGGTTACCGGATGTTCGACCTGTATACGGGTGTTCATTTCCATGAAATAGAAATTCCGGTCTTTGTCGACAAGAAACTCGATCGTTCCCGCACCGCGATATGATACGCTCTTCGCACCGCGAATCGCAGCGTCACCCATTTTCTCCCGTAGTTCATCATCAACAACCGGCGACGGCGATTCTTCTATCAATTTCTGATACCGGCGCTGTATTGAACAATCGCGTTCTCCGAGATGAATCACATTTCCATACGTATCGCCGAGCACCTGTATCTCAACGTGACGCGGCTCTTCGATATATTTTTCAATATACACTCCCGGGTTTCCAAAAGCCGATTCAGCTTCTGTCCTGGCGGTTTGAAACAACTTTTCAAATTCTTCGGATTGCCGGACGATTCGCATTCCACGTCCCCCACCACCTGCAGTTGCTTTGACGATAACCGGATAACCTATTGAATCTGCAAGTTCCCGGGCTGCATTTTTATCCTCTATAACACCATCACTGCCGGGAACAACAGGTACTTCCGACTTTCTCATGGTTTCTTTTGCGAATGCTTTATCACCCATCGAACTAATCATTTGCGCTGTTGGTCCGATGAATGTTATTCCGGAGGTTTCACAAATTTCTGCAAAGCTTGCGTTCTCTGAGAGGAAGCCATATCCGGGATGAATCGCGTCGGCATTGGTTACTTCTGCTGCGGCAATAATACGCGGGATATTAAGATAGCTTTCTTTCGGTGATGGGGGCCCTATACAGACTGCTTCATCGGCAAAGCGAACGTGCAGTGCTTCACGGTCTGCTTCGGAATAAACCGCGACCGTCTTAATACCCATTTCCTGACATGCTCGTATAACACGCAGGGCAATTTCCCCGCGATTTGCAATAAGAATCTTATTCAGCAATGATGGTACCTACTTTGTCGGCTCAATGAGGAATAGTGTCTGGTTGTACTCTACCGGCTGAGCATTTTCGACCATGATCTTGACTATCCTTCCTTTGACATCACATTCGATCTCATTCATCAACTTCATGGCTTCAATGATGCAGAGTACGGTGCCCGATTCAACCTCTTGCCCTACCTCAACATAGGGATCGGCATCCGGTGCAGGCGCACGATAGAACGTGCCCACGATAGGAGACTTCACTTCATGATAGGTAACACCCGGTTCCGGTTTTTTCTCCTCCGTTTTGGGAACCTGAGCTGTTTCGGTTTGCTGTTGTGCCGTGGTTACCTGTTGCTGTGGTATCGGAGCCGGCATCTGGTAGTACGGCATTACATGTCCCGAATGTTCTGTGGCTTTATTATTAACTGACTTTGCCAAACGAAGTTTGATCCCTTCTTCCTCGATCTCCATCTCCGTCATGTTGCTTTGATCAAGAATTTTGATCAGCTTGCGAAGGTATGCTAAATCCATTACCCGCCTATCGATTAGTTTAACTATTTTGCTCTCTCGATGTATTCGCCGGTTCGTGTATCGACCTTGACGACATCGTTTTCATTAATGAACAGAGGTACCTGAACGACTGCTCCGGTTTCAAGTGTCGCAGGTTTGGTACCGCCTGTTGCCGTATCACCCTTAATACCCGGAACAGTATCAACAACCCGTAACATAACAGTGAGGGGTAACTGGCAACCAACAATCTCGTTCTCAAAGACCTCTACATCCACGTTGTCTCCCTCTTTGAGATATTTCGATTGTTGCCCCATTATAGATTCATCGAGTTGAAATTGATCGTGTTTCTCCTGATCCATAAAGTAATAGGAATCCGCATCTTTGTACAGAAACTGAGCCGCTCGTCGTTCCACACGAGCTACATCTATTTTATCGCTGGAACTAAACTTATGTTCGAGTGATCTTCCATTTTTCAAATTACGCATCTTTGCCTGCACAAAACCACGTTTATTGCCGGGAGTTCTGTGCTGGTAATCTTCTATTGTGTATAAGTCTCCTCCAAATCTAATAATCATCCCTACACGAAAATCAAGTGCTGTTGCCATACTACCTCAAACCATTTGTAAAATTCGATATATCGTTATATATTAACCAATTATTACGAATCACTAATATACTGCCATATACTTTGAAAGTCAACCATTTATTGTTGTGAAATCCGCTATGTTCACCTATGTGCTATCGATCAAGTTTCTTGTATTTACGACAATCATTTTATGTATTGTGTCGGGCTGCGGTGACCCGGCAGATAAAAAAATACCGCGTACTAAAATGGTTCAAATATATGCGGATGTTCTTATTATTAGCAATTCACTTGGAGAAGTAGAAAAATCGCCGGAATATGCCGAACAACTTGATTCAGTGCTGTCGGTTCACGGTGTAGATCGCGAATTATTTAATGCAACGCTCGAATATTTTCAGCAAGAACCCAAGCGTTGGAAAGATCTTATCGATCGAGTGGTACTGGAGCTGGAAAACCGACGAGATCAATTGCGCGAATCCTCGGCTAACCGGTCTTCATCCTGATCCCCCATTCCGGGCGACGTATAATAATATGGTTTTATTTCCTTCCCGAGAAAAGCAAGCACTGCCGCAATCACACCAAAATCGTCGAGATAGCCAATCAGCGGCAGCATATCGGGAATTGCATCGAAAGGCATAATAAAATACACGAGAGCCGCAACGACGATAGATTTTTTATACCATGGTATTGCTTCGTCGGTCATATACCGGAACAAAGCAAGAACGTGCTTCGCAAGTCTGATCCCGCTGCGTAACGATTGCATCTTCTGCTCAAAATTTTCCCGAACGTACTCCTCTTTCCTGTTGTATTCTTCTTCTGTTTCGGGAATATCAAGTTGATCATATTCATCCGGTCGGTTGCTCGGCTGCTCATAGCCTTCGGGCGCCGGGTCGCCGTTATATGGTCGCTCCATGGATATAGCTCCTTCCCTCAATGATTGGTCATTGAGCTTTCTTTAAGGTAAAATAAAACGTTGTCATCGTTCCGGGTTTGCTATCAAACCAGATTTCACCGCCATGCGCCTGGATTATCTTTCTCGCTATCCAGAGACCGAGTCCCGAGCCTTTTATATTATGAGTCTGTTCACGATGAACACGTCCAAATTTCTTGAAGATTTTCTCCTGTTGATCTTCCGGAATACCGATCCCTTCATCGGAAACCGAGACGAGAATCCGGTCGCCATAATAATCTTTGACCGCCACAGAGACAGCACCGCCCCGCGGGGAATACTTTACGGCATTCGAAACAAGATTATGAATTACCTGCCGTATTTTTGATTCATCCGCTTTGATATAGGAAACAGTCTCGTCAATCGTGCAATGTAATTTATGTTTATGCGATAATCTGACCAGCGTAATGGCATCCTCGGTCAACCGTGGTAAATTAACAACCTTAAAATTATAAGTCAACTGCCCGGCTTCCAAACGGGTTATTGATAAAATTTCTTCTGCAAGATTGTTCAGGCGCATTGCCTGATCTTCGATGATTTTTAAATATTCGATTATTCGATTATTTTCTTGAGCATAATTGTGCTTTATAAGTGATTTTGCAGCAAGGATAATGCTCGATAACGGCGACCGGAAATCATGTGACACAATGCTCAGAAATTCGGTTTTCATCTTATCTAAATCGACCAGCCTCATGTTCGACCGTTTTATCTCTTCATATAACCGTGCATTACGCAGAGCGCTTCCTAATTGATCGGCGAGCGTTTCCAGCACGATCATATCCATCTCATCAAATGCGTTGAGCCGCGTATCCTCCACATTGAGAACACCGAAAACTTCGTCGTTAAATCCGATCGGTACCGTTAATTCTGAATTCGTATTGTGATATGCATAGGTGAGATACCGATCGTCCAGGGATACATCGTTCAACAGAACCGACTGGTTATTAGCCGCCGTCCAACCGATAATGCCGGTAGAAATATGCTGACGGTATCCGTGGGGAAGAAAATCGATATAACTTCCCGAATGTGCAACGAGAGTTAGATATTCTTTATTATCATCAATAAGGAAAATCGTAACATCAAAATAATTGAAGTTTTCCTGAATTATTTCAGCAGCCGAAGACAACAACTCATTAATATCGAGTGTTGATATAATCTTCTGCGCAATGTTATTAATCATTTCAAGCTGTGCGACACGTTTTTGCTGTTCGTCGTAAAACCGCGCGTTGCGTAATGCAATTGCGGTCTGGGTGGCGAGGATGGTCGCCATCGGCACATCCGTTTCACGAAATCCTTCCGGTTTGTTTGTCGCAAAAATAAGGGCGCCGACGATTTCACTACCGGTTTGCAGCGGCGCAATCAAAAGAGATGTGATGCCAAGTTTCTCCAAATATCCCTCAAAACCCGGATCGGTGTTCGGCGCCGAACGAATATCAACTGCAATTGAAGTTTTATGTTTCATCACCCACCCGGGCATACCTGCATGAATGGCAAAATGCTTATGATCGATATCAAATGAAGTGCTGCCGGGTGAAATAACCGTAAAATTATAGTGAGTTCGTCTATAATTTGTTTGTGCAAGAAACAAATAGCGATAATCTATATGTGCGGACGCTATTGATGGAAGCAGACGTATTATTTCATCCCTATTTCTAGCGGCATCCAACTGCACCATGATATCTTGAATTTCCACTTCTTTATATGGTACCGGTAATTCAGTACTGTGCTTATGTGACATAGGTAATCCCAATTTTTTACAAATGCACGAATTAGTATTGTTGTATCACTTCCCCCACAACATAAGCATTCTCTTTCTCTTCGCGTAGCACATCAAGAATCTTGTCAACATCATCGTTATGTGCGGTGATAATTAATCCGATCCCCATATTAAATACCCGACGTATTTCATCATCGTTAATAGTACCGGTGGACTGAATCAATTTAAATACAGGCGGCATTTCCCACGCATTCCAATCAATTCGCAGCGAGGCGTTTTCCGGTAGGATACGCATGGTGTTACCTTTGATGCCGCCGCCGGTGATATGAGCAAAACCAGTCGGAGCTGTATTTTGAATTAGTTTTTGTATGATACGCAAGTATGAGCGGTGCACGCGAAGTAATTCCTCGGTAAGTGTACACCCCAGTTCTTCAACGTAGACGTCGATCGTAAACCTATTCAGCAATACCGATCGTGCAAGCGAATATCCGTTTGTATGTAAACCATTTGAGGGTAACCCGATCAACACATCGCCCGCTTTGATCTCCGAACCGTTAACGATTTTTCTCTTATCAACAACACCGACAATCATGCCGGCAATATCGTAGTCTTTTTGTTTATACATACCGGGCATCTCAGCAGTTTCACCGCCGATGAGAGCACAATTGTTTTCTTTACATGCACTCACAATTCCACGAATGATTTCTTCAAATACACGCTGTTCAAGTTTACCGGCAGCAAAATAATCCATAAAAAATAACGGCACAGCTCCGCTGACAGCTATGTCATTGACACAGTGATTGACAAGATCACTCCCGATCGTATCATGTTTATTTGCCAGTACCGCAATATTTAGCTTCGTACCGACCCCATCGACACTTGAAACCAATACGGGTTCTTTGAATTGTGTAAAATCCGGTTGGAAAAATCCCCCGAACAACCCTATATCGGTAAGAACATTCGGTGAAAAAGTTGATCGTATAAGAGCTTTGATATTGCGGACCGAAGTTTCAGCAGCATCAATATCCACCCCGGCATTTTTATACGTTTTACTCAAAAATTATCTCCAATTCAAAAAGACAGGCGAATTCGACATTTTTCATATTTACTCAGACATGCTAAAAGTAATGAGAATGTGCATGAAAATCAAGGACTTGAATGTGTGGCTCAGCTTCTCTATATTTAATCTTTTCGGATATTTAGAGCAAATGAAGATGACGTATTCAGTAACAGTTGAACCCGGTGAGGAAACAATACCGGTCAACACCGTTTATTGTCTTGGAATGAATTACGCTGACCATGCTCGCGAAATGGGCGCCGATGTACCAACTGAGCCGGTGGTTTTTATAAAACCCGCAACGTCTATTATAAACGGTGAATCACCGATTTTGCTGCCAACGTTCAGTAACGACATCCACCATGAGATAGAACTTGTCGTGCTGGTTGATAACGTTCCCGAGAATATTTCGGTGGTTGACGCTGAGACGTATATTCTTGCATATGGTGTCGGACTCGATTTGACAGCGCGTGATATTCAATCTATCGCAAAGAAAAAAGGGTTACCATGGACAACCGCAAAGGGTTTCGACGGATCAGCGCCGGTATCACGTTTTCTCGCAGCCAAAAACAATCTAATTAAACCGACAACAATGCTACGCCTTACGATTAATGGTCAGGTAAAACAGCAGGATACAATCGGAAAGATGCTTCTGCCGGTACCTGTAATCATCGCTCATCTTTCAAAGTACTTCACCCTTCGACGCGGTGATCTTATTTTTACCGGAACACCGGAAGGCGTTGGTCCGCTGCAACCCGGAGATATTGTAACAGTAGAATTGGTCGATATTATTTCATTTACTACGCGGGTACAGAAGTCATAATATGTCGCGGAAGCAAAAATTAGTATTTACCTCTGTCAGCCTGACGGGAGCCGGGGTCTTCATCGGAGTTGTTCTGTTCTTATCGGGAGGATTTATGTCGCCTTCGGAAATTGTAGAACCAGAACGAGATTGGCGACCACCAACCCTGAGCGATATCTATGATCCGTTTGATGAACTCGATGCGCATATGAATGAATATATCTGGCCCACAGATATTACTACTATCATGACTTCCGTATTCGGTGAATTCAGATCGACACACTTCCATGCCGGTATTGATATCAGTACGCGCGGGCAGATCGGTGCGTCTATTTTTGCATCAAGAGACGGATACATCGAACAGATCGGTGTTTCACCATTCGGATACGGAAAATACATCCTTATGCGTCATGATGACGGATTTGCAACACTCTATGCGCATCTCGACCGATTCGACAATCCGGTCGATGAACGGGTTTATGAATATCAAAAACAAGTCGGAAGATACAGCGTAACGATGAACTTTGAACCGGATGAGTTCAGATATAATCAGGGGGAAATAATAGCGAGGTCGGGGGGAACCGGATCCGGTCCACCGCATATACATTTTGAGATACGCGACCGGAATAATAATCCGGTCAATCCGAAAATGTCGGATGCAATTGTAATTAATGACAGAATACCACCTATATTCAACCGTATAGCGGCAATCCCTATCGATGTGCAGGCATTCGTGAATGACAGAATAACACCGGTATCTTTCCCCGCTGTAGCGATACGCGCCGGTGAGTATGTCGTCCGGAATCCGATACGAGCAGCGGGGACGATAGGTCTTGCCGTAGATGTTCACGACCGAAATAACGATACCTGGTACCGCCACGGAGTTTATGGAATGGACTTCTTCCTTGATGACAGCTTACTGTACTCACTGCGTTACGACCGGCTGCCGATCGAGCACCGCCATCAGGTCCGGGTTCATTATGATCAATATCTCCTGAGCACCGGACGTGGTCGATTTCAGAAACTTTTTATAGAAGAGGGAAATGTTCTCCCTTTATATTCACGTCGCGAACACGGTAGCGGATTAATTAACACGAACGACTTTGAACCGGGAACATACGACTTCCTTATTCTTGCTTACGATTTTGCAGGTAATACATCAACTCTCACCGGATCGCTCGCTTTTAACGGTTCACCGATTACAGAGGAAAATTTTATAAGTCCTCGATTCGATGATAAGCCTCTGGTTCCTTTTTTCGAAAGCAACCTGCACTTTGAAAGCCAGACTTTTCGTGATATATTGATCGTGTATATCACTCATCCTGAATTTATAGAGAAACCGACACCTATGATTGTCCGACAGGGCGATTCTATAACCTCGATTCCGTTCATTTCCGGCAGAGGATATACCCATCAGGGTCGTTTGCAATTACAGCCCTCAACGGAATCGACCATGAAATTTAAATATGTTTACAACGACACGGTTTATACGCATACCGAACACATCCACTCAATCCAGCCGGATAAAACGGGCGAGATAATTCTCGATGATGGGAATCTTATTCTTTCGTACGATTATGGATCGGTATATTACCCGCTTTATTTTACAACCGCGCGGATTGATACGGGCGACGAATATTAT
>PWJF01000126.1 GCA_003560935.1 Ignavibacteriales bacterium | reverse complement strand
TATGCGGAGAATTACAAACACGCATCTGCAATAAACAAAAAGCTGACCGGAAAAGGATTGAGCAAGCAGTCGTGGATGATCTCCCCGAAAATCCGGGGGGTGGATACGTTTCTTTTGTCAAATCATCATGCAAGGAGCAAGATACGTGAGATACATCCCGAGGTACTATTCTGGGCGTTGAACGGAGGGAGTGCGATGAAGCACAATAAACGAACGGACTCAGGTTTCTCTGAACGTGTAGCGGTTATTGAGAAATATAATAGTACCTACGCCGATATTTTAAAAGGAGGTAAACGGGTTGATTTTAATGTCTCTCTTGCATCGCGTCTAAAATATTCCCGCGACGATATTGTCGATGCATTTGCGGCTGCGTTGACGGCGAGATTGTCGGAGGGTAATCTTGTTACGCTGCCGGAAATTCCGCCCCGGGATGGTGAGGGACTTCCGATGGAGATGGTGTACTGGAGGAGAGAGTGAATGCGGGGATGCATGGGTGCATGGGTGCATGGATGCATGGTTGATTTGCGGAGGAGGCGCGCTGGCAAAGTGGGGTCCATCTTTTTGGGGATTGCTGAAAGTTAAAAGAAAGCGATGACGGTCTGTATTGTGCGAATGGTTTAGAACAGCACAGATGGTTCCCACTTGCGGGGGGATTAAGGCGTTCACCTTTATTGCCGTACATCACTATCATTCATTCTAATAAAAGCCTTTGCGCCTTCTGCGGTTATTTTAACATCATTTATAAAACGCAGCTCCGATGGTAATCGGGGGCAGAGGCCGCAGAGAAGTTCGTTCAACGGTGCATTGTACTTAGGCCTCGGGTTACCATTAGACCATCATTGTCAACGCTTGTGGGAGCGAAACGGCTTTTGTTTCCGGTTTTAGTGAAACGAATTTCGCCGCGGTTTTATCGGCAATGGGTCTATATATAACGACCTTTTGCACTTCGTATTTTTTTATTGAGCCGGCAAGACGATCGAGAGGCGCTGCCATATCCGGGAGAGCCGTTTTTCCGGTTTTTACTTCTGCAAGAACCAGCCGGTTTCCTCCGGTATGTACGATAAAATCGACTTCCAGCCCTTGCTGATCGCGAAAGTAATATAATCCGCGCTGTTTGCCGGCATTCAACCTGTGTTTTATAATCTCGGATGCCGCAAAACCCTCAAATAACGGACCGAGAAATGTTGAACTATGTAACATTTTCTCCGAGTCAAGTCCGAGTAAATGGCAGGAGAGCCCGGAATCCACAAAATACAACTTAGGTGATTTAATAAGCCGCTTTCCGAAATTCTCAAAAAACGGCGGTATAAAAAGTATCTGTCCGGTCACTTCAAGTATGTTTAACCATTGAGTAATCGTAGGAACGGATACACCGATGGAGGATGCGAGATCCGTTTTGTTGAGTATTCGGCCGCATCTGCTTGCAACCAGTGCAAGAAACCGACGGAAGGTTGCAATGTCGCGAATGTCGCTGATAGCCCGGACATCTCTTTCCAAATACGTTTGGATGTATGATCTGTACCATATATGAGCGGCATCAGGATTGAGAATTACTTCAGGGAATCCTCCTCTGAACAGAGTGACCTTGGGTGATTCTGTTATAGAAATCGGAAATAGTGAGAAGATTGCCGCTCTGCCCGCCATTGATTCGGTGACCCCCTTCATTAACGGTGCTTCCTGTGAACCGGTAATAAACCAGCGTCCTTTCTTCGCCGGATTCTCATCAATAATAGAGCGGACATAGTTGAGAAGCTCCGGGGTGTTCTGGATTTCATCGAGAATGACGGGAGGACGTAACTCGTTCAGTACACCGCGCGGGTCGGAACGTACGCGAGCTACAACATCCGGATCCTCGAGCAGAAGATACGATGCATGAGGAAATAGCTGCTGCAGAATTGTTGTTTTCCCCGCACGACGCGGACCGGTAATGATAAGAGCTGCAAAATGCTTCGCCGCTTTTTGCAACTCACGTTCGATACTTCTGACAATGTATTCCATATGAGAAATATAAAGTATTACTTTAAAAAACTCAATCCCTCTCCAAATATTCGAATTTCCAAAAATATGCATAAAATAACTGCGATTTGGAAAAACGGATAATTCCCGTGTATCATGTAGCCCTGAAAGGGCGTAATCGAAATATATCGTATGATTGTGATTTCGCCCCTTCAGGGCTTGGTGTTGTTTCTTGTTATCATAAATCGCAGGGCTTCGCCCTGCGCTATTGATAGAGCCCTTTCAGGGCTCACGGTATGACAAAAACGCAGAGTTCGGTGGGGATAATACAAATCACATTGAGATCTTTTAGGTTATATATTAAATTATAACATTATTGATAGATAGTATAGCTCCGAAGGAGCGACATCAAAAGCACAGGGCGAAGCCCTGTGTAAAAAGACAATCCAGTTATCATACAGCCCTGAAAGGGCGACATCAGGAGGAGTACCATGGGACAATCATTAGTCAAGCAATACACCCACATCATATTCAGCACAAAACATCAACAACCGCTCATTAGCGATTCGATAGAGGAAGAACTCTATAAATATATCGGTGGCATATGCAAGAATCATGGATGTCATCCGGTAATAGTTGGCGGTCATAAAGATCACGTTCACATACTTTGCATCCTGTCAAAGAAGATCGCTCTTATGAAATTGCTTGAAAAGGGTAAAACTAATTCGTCAAAATGGATAAAGACGTTGGATATTCGTTTAAGCAATTTTTATTGGCAGAACGGCTATGGAGCTTTTTCGGTGGATTCACGACAAATTGAAAAAGTAAAGATATATATTGCAAACCAACGTGATCATCACAAAGTGAAAACATTTAAGGCGGAGTATCTTGAATTTCTAAAAGAATATAAGATTGAATATAACGAGGAATATTTGTGGGATTAGGATTCCGCCCTTTCAGGGCTTTGTGTTATTTCTTGTTATCATTAATCGCAGGGCTTCGCCCTGCGCTATTGATAGAGCCCTTTCAGGGCTCACGTCATCTTATAAACGCAGAATCCGCAAAGGCAATACAAAAACTCTCTGCAATCTCTGCGTTAAAAAATAATTTAGGGGAATAACCTATATCTAATCTCTCAACAATCTTGCAATATTGCGGTAATACCGTCGAATCCGTATATTACCGCCTAAAAGCTTTCCGATCGCTCTATGTCGACAATGAACTACACGGTATCGTATGAACAAAAAATATGATCATCACATCGACCTTTCGCGGCTTCCCGATCTGAACGACGACGAACTTACTATCCGCCCGCTCGAGGATTGCCAAACTGGTATTCACTCCAACACAGTCCGATCAAGCAGGAGGATATCGAGATTTGCGAGTATGTGCAAAAAGGACTTGCTTCACGCGCTTATAATAAAGGACGGTTCTCCGTCGAAACCGAAAACGGCGTTTACCATTTTCAATCTCTTATCAAGCACGCCTACCGTTCTGCCTTGAACGCGGAACATAAACGGGAATAGCGCAGACAATGCTGAATAACGGATCAGGTTCCGATCTTCGCCGCGAATTGAACTTTTTCGATTCGACCATGATTAATGTCGGCAGCGTGATCGCCTCGGCTATATTTATCGTACCGGCGGCTGTAGCGGCGCATCTTGGCTCGGCTCCGCTGATTCTCGTTGTCTGGATCTTTGGCGGGGTCATCAGTCTGTTCGGTGCGGTTGCGATCGCCGAACTGGGAGCCATGATGCCCCGGGCAGGCGGACAATATATTTACCTCGCCGGGATATACGGACCCCTCGGCGGTTTTCTGTACGGCTGGACGGCATTCTTCGTTATCATGAGCGCATCGATCTCAGCCGTCGCCGTTGTCTTTGCAACATATCTCGGCCACTTCTTCGATCTCGACGCTGCGGGGATCAAGCTGGTCGCCATCCTTTCGATTGTTCTCCTCACGGTCATAAATTGTTTCGGCATCAAGTTGGGCGCGCTTGTGCAGAACGGATTCACACTTTTGAAAATGGTCGCTCTCGCCTTCCTGGTTCTGGTCTGTTTCCTTGCCGGTCGCGGGATGACTTCCGGGGTTACCCCGGAACTCCCCGCGATTGATTTCCTCTCTCCGGGCGCGGCACTGGTTCTTGCCATGATCGCCGTGCTCTGGGCATACGACGGATGGATCGAAATTACGTTTATTGCCGGCGAGGTGAAGAACCCGGAAAAGAATATCCACCGGTCGTTGATCGTTGCAGTAATAATCGTGATTGCCGCCTATCTTCTGATAAACCTTGGATACATGGCTGTGCTCTCAATCGAACAGATGGCAGTCTCGTCCGTCGTCGCTTCGGATGCGGCAGCCGCGGCTCTCGGTCCCGCAGGAGCTGCCTTTGTCGCGGCCGCGGTCGCTGTTTCAACCTTCGGCGCTAACAACGGTTTTATCATAACGGGAGCGAGGATATACTATGCGATGTCGAAGCAGGGACTCTTCTTTAGGTCGTTCGGATGGGTGCATCCGGAATTCAAAACTCCCGTCTATTCACTCCTCGGGCAAGGTGTAGTGGCGAGCCTTCTGGTGTTGAGCGGGACGTATGAAGAACTTTTCACCTACGTCGTCTTCGCATCCTGGCTCTTCTATGCAATGTCCTGCCTCGGGGTAATCATCCTTCGCCGGCGGGAGCCTGACCGTGACCGTCCGTATAAAACGTGGGGTTATCCCTTCACTCCCGTCGTATTCATCGTCTTCGCTGTTATCCTCATCGTCAGTGCCGTTGCCGAAGCCCCCCGCGAGTCGCTGATCGGAGCGGGGATGATCCTGCTGGGAGTGCCGGTATACTACTACTGGTCGACCAGGCGGGAAAAAACTGCGGAGGATAATTAACCGGTCGGGTTCGAAAATAAAACCGTTCAATAAGAAATAATAAATAATCAATTGATGTTATGCAAGATAGAAAATTTATTTCTTTTTTCTATTGAAAATCCTAAGCACTAAATCCGAAATTCTAAACAATATCAAAATTCAAATGACATAATATTCAAAACGACAAAAAATCGAGAAGTTTGTGGAATTTGGATTTTGGTCATTTGGATTTTGGTTTCGTTTGTTCTACCAAACTTCTCGAAAAACTATAAACCGGAAATACGTTTTCGCAATCAGACGTACGTATGTGTGATCGCGCCAACCGCAACAAAAAGTCTTTATATGCTAAGGTTGGTTTTTATCTGGAACAACCCGTGTGAGACCTTTACGTAGATGATGCGTTGCTAAACGAGCTTGAAAAATATAAACCGTCGGGTAAAATATATTGGGATAGAAATTCCGGAGAAGCCGTGTTGGCAAAACGATGGAATCTCCTTGTCCCGATAGCCGTCGCAAAGAAATCGTGGGAGGAGTTTTAGATGTTCTCCCTTCTGATGGCGTTGCAGCCCAAGCACCATAATCTTCACGAAACAGTGGTCTGTTTATTGTATAAGATGCAACGAAGAGGATTTGCGGACGACGTTGGCTGTGGTGGAGTGGCTTGAGGCGAAAGGGTAGGCCAATATTCGCTGCAAATAAGCCTCACAGCAGGAGAGAACTGTGAGTCTTTGGCAAGTTATCTTTATGCTGTCCCCTCCGTGAAAAGAAAACTTGACTTATTGTAAAAAATCGGTATATTACCCATGCAGAAAAGAATTTAGCGGTGAAGCCCGTAATCCGTTGAAAAGTTACCTCCCATGGTTCCAGGGCAGCGATCTTTCCGTTACGATTCGTTGTTGATTCGGTACCTGCCGAACAGGCTCCGGGAGGACGGCCATTATCAAAAATTTGAAATAAATTTGATATGGTTTTTCGTCATGCTGTATCCTAATAAACTCATCTCTACCAATATCAAAAGGAGATACAACCATGATCGGAATGGATTTTGTTTCTTTCCTAATTTTGCTCGTTATAAGCATTGTCGTTTCGGGCATCTTACACTTCGGACTGAAGTATTATGTTACTCCGGGGCTTACATCGTTTTTCGGTAAACTTGTAGTTGGCTGGATCGGTGCATGGCTCGGTTCACCGGTGCTGGGATACTGGTTTGCAGGGGTGAGTTACGAAAGTGTCTACATCATCCCGGCAATACTTGGTTCGTTTGCATTCATCATTCTTGTGGTCGATGGCTTTAAAAGCTACGCACAAGTAATGAAACCTTCGCAATAACCTTGCGATAGCATTATAGCAGGTATGCATCTATTCGATAACTTAAAATGGAGATGTGGTATGAGGCGTATGCATTATGTCGGTTTAGGTGTGTTCCTTATTGCACTAATCGGTTTTACGGGATGCCCGGTACCGGTCGATATCGATCGGGAACGGGAGCGCATATCGAGGCGTACGGTTTGAGTACAATGATGCTTGAACGGGAAAACGACCGGTGGTTGATCATTCATTTACATGTATCCGTACGCCCTGCGCTAATTTGCGATTTGTTGTGAGTGTGGCAAAACAGTATCAGAATAAAGGATTATATCTGATTAACGAGGGGAATCCGGGACTGGTTAAGGCTGCACGCAGCATTATGAGCTCTATATTCACCGTGGTTAAACTTACCTGTTCTTTTCGGCTGATTTTAAAAATATCTATATCTCTTGCAGAGATTGAGATGAGGTATCGGTTTCCAACTATTGTATGAAATTGACGCGGGGAGCTCTCGTATTACTGAATGGTCTTTTTAGCGTAAAGAGCTTCAGTATATTTTTCTTCCGCTTGGATCCGGTGGATTTCCATAGGCGTTTACCGTCTACCTCATTAGCAATGTAATAGATCCTATTATCTCTTCGGAAGAGGGTGCAGCAGGGGATCGTGGTTTTATTACGCTTTAAGAAAGTAAATAAATTTCCCGACCTTACCCAATACGATATTACGGTACTATAATTGATTTTTGAACGGTAAATATTTATTTTATATTATAACCCAGGTTGTATATATCCACCTCTAAACTTCTTTTTTACATTTTCCTATCATTTTTCAGAGAAAACCCATGAGTCTCAGTTTAATAGCAAAATCAATCAAAGCCTCGCCTACTTTAAAGCTTAACGAAAAGTTTTCGATACTTAAAGAGAAGGGAGAGCCCGTTATACACCTCGGTGGAGGTGAACCGAAGAGTAAAATTCCGATGGATGCAATCCTTTCTACCGTTGCTCACGTTAATACCGGAGAGGTTAGATACGCGCCTGCGGACGGAATTCCCGCACTTAAGCAGGCAATAATCAAATATACCCGGGAATATTATGAAAGAACAGTCAGTCCCGAACATGTAATTGCTTCCGGCGGCGCTAAGCAGGCAATCATGGTGGCGCTTCAGGCAATCTTAAATCCACAGGAAGAAGTAATTTTCCCCGTGCCGTACTGGGTCAGCTACCCTGATATGGCTCGACTTGTCGGCGCTATCCCGGTCCCTGCCCCGGCTGAAGACGGAACTTTTTATCCACGGCTCCAGGATATTGAAAGCCGGGTCGGATCATATACAAAAGCCGTTATCATTAACAGCCCGAATAACCCCTCCGGGGCGATGTATTCCGAGGAGTTTATTGCCGATATTGTTCAGTTCTGTGAGAAGAGAGATATCTGGTTGATCATGGATGATATTTACCATCGGCTTATCTTTGACGGTAAAAAACTTATTAATTGTTATAAGTATGCAAAAAAGCTTGATGAAAACTCCAAAATTATCGTTGTAAACGGGGTATCAAAGCAATATGCGATGACCGGATTCAGGATCGGCTGGGCGATTGGCAATAAAAAGATCATCGATGCGATGAGCAATATTCAGGGACATCAAACATCGGGTCCGTCGGTTCTTCTGCAGAAGGCCGCAGTCGGTGCATTAAACGGCATTCAGTCCGGTGTCGAAAGTCTGCGCGTAACGCTTGAAAATAATCGCAACGTGATGGTCGATCTCTTACGATCATTCGAAGGAGTTAAGGTACACAAGCCGGACGGAACATTTTATTGCTTTGCCGATTTCAGTGCGTATGAAAAAAACTCCAATAAACTTTCCGAATTTCTCATCGATAAAGTTCAGGTGCTTACCGTTCCGGGCAAAGAATTCGGCATGGACGGCCATTTGCGGCTGAGCTATTGCGGAACAATAAAGGATATACAGGAGGGGATTGAACGGATGAAGTGGGCTCTCGATCCGAATTCACCGAATGAACTTTACATTGGCGACAGAAAATTAGTGAGGGATTGGTCATGAGCAAATATCTTGAATTTGATACTCCGGCTTCAAAGCAAGCCGTGGAACTTGCATCCGATTTCAGATTAAAAAATCAAGGCTTCACCGATCTGGATCGCGTTTACTGGAATCTCCCCGACGAAGCTCTCTATGAAGAAATTATCTTCCGTAACGAAGGAAAGCTGACAAGACAGGGAC
>PWJF01000036.1 GCA_003560935.1 Ignavibacteriales bacterium | reverse complement strand
GGAAATCCCGAATCATAATCCGTCCGTTGTAACATTTCGAAGCGTGATCAATAGCAAGAAGTTCCACGAAACTCCATTTACGCTTCCGATGGCTATGGGCAAGACCATAGCGGGCGAAATCTACGTCGATGATCTTGCAAGACTGCCGCACCTGCTCATTGCCGGTTCGACCGGTTCGGGGAAGAGTGTCGGCATTAACACCATCATAGCAAGTTTTTTGTACAGACTGCATCCGTCCGACGTTAAGTTTGTCATCATCGATCCTAAAAAAATTGAGTTGATACCGTACCAGAAACTCGATCGCCATTATCTTGCGGTATCTCCCGATATTGACGAGAAGATTGCGACCAACGCACAGAATGCGGTTACCGTTTTACGCGGCGTCGAGATTGAAATGGAGCAGCGATACGATAAGCTCGCAAGCGCCGGCGTGCGCAATATTCTGGATTACAACAAGAAGGTAGCCGGAGGTGAGATGAAAACAAGTGACGGCGTCAGACATAAAAAACTTCCGTTTATGATTGTCATCGTTGATGAGTTGGCGGATCTCATGCTCACTGCGGCGAAAGATGTCGAAGATCCGATTGCACGGCTGGCTCAGCTTGCACGTGCGGTTGGGATTCATCTGATTCTTGCGACGCAGCGTCCTTCGGTTGACGTTATTACGGGTGTGATAAAAGCAAACTTTTCCGCCCGAATTGCATATCAGGTTGCGCAGAAAAACGATTCACGAACAATCCTCGATATGAACGGTGCCGAGCAATTACTCGGGAACGGCGATATGCTGTATCTGCCGAGCGGGAGCCCGAAACCCATCCGCTTGCAAAATTCGTTTATTTCGAGTGAAGAAGTCGAACGGATGACCGCTCACATTAAAAAACAACCCGGTTATTCGAAGCCGTACTATCTACCGTCGGTTGTTGAGAAAAAGAAAACGGGGTATGGCGGCAGCGATGATGCGCGGGATGACTTGTTTGAAGAAGCAGCCGAACTTGTTGTCCGTCATCAACAAGGGTCGGTGTCGTTGATACAGCGCCGGTTGAAAGTGGGATACTCGCGCGCTGCCCGCATAATTGATGAACTTGAAGCTGCGGGTATCGTCGGTCCGTTTGACGGAAGCAAAGCACGGCAGGTGCTTGTTGAAACGGAAAGTGAACTGAACATCATATTGGAATCACTTAATCAATAAGGAGAGAGGACGATGCGGCAATTCGTATTGGCGTGGGTTGTAATGTTAACGGGAGTGTTGATGCTTTCGGCTCAACAGAACGTCGTACAGAATGTACAACGGACATATCAAGGGATCGACAATGCAGTTATTAAATATGAACAGGTAGTACAGTTTCCGGTCACACGAACAGAACAAACATTCGAAGGAATCGTGTACATGAAAAAACCGTATTACTATCGCATCGAATCAGAACAACAAACGGTCGTAACCGACGGGACGACAATATGGTCGTACAACCCTTTCACCGAACAGGTGATCATCGACCTGTTTCAGGAGGACGAACAGATGTTTACACCGGATCGATTTCTTCTGAACATCCCCGATGAGTTTTATGTGACAGTCGGTGACCATGAAACTGTCGAAGGAAAATCGCTCATTCTGCTGCGACTTGTCCCGAAAGACGATCACCAGTTTGTCCGCTCCATGCGTATGTGGGTTGATGATGACGGTTGGATAGTCCGGAAAGCGGAGGTCGTTGATTTGAACGAAAATAAAACTATATACAGGGTTCGTGATATTCAACTTAACCAGGGTGTTGATCATAAATTATTTTCATATCAGCCGCCCGAGAACGCTGAAATAATAGATTTACGATAACAGAACCGGAACCGGATGGCATATCGTTTACGGACACTCACCAATTTTTTAATAGGTGTTGGACTTACCGGCATTTTGCTCTTCATTGCATTTCGTGGTACAGATTTTGCCGCATTATGGAGCATCATTCAGAACGTTAATGTTTGGTGGATATTGACGGCCTGTCCCCTTCTTTTAATAAGTCATTACATTCGAGCGTGGCGCTGGCAGCTTCTGCTCGTACCTATCAAAAATCGTGTCGGACGGGATAATGCGTTCTCGAGTTTGCTGATGGGATATCTGGCGAATAACTTAATACCACGCTCCGGAGAGATTGTTCGACCGTACGCCCTCGGGAGATTTGAGAATATATCAAAAGCATCGACGTTCGGTTCTGTTTTCCTCGAACGGATGATAGATTTAGTTTCACTATTATTCGGACTCGGATTACTTTTTGTTCTATTTCAACGTACGCTCATCCATCACTTCCCGTGGTGGGGTGCACTTAGTGTTATAGCAATCATAGTAACCGTTCTGTTTATAATCGCCATATCGCTGCTTCTGTATAAACGTGAATTTATGTTCCGGATTGCAAAGATATTTTTATTTCCATTTTCCGAACGTATAAAACAAAGAAGCGAGGAAGTTTTTCATTCTTTTGTCGACGGTATGATGATAATTAGGCAACGAAGCAATATGATGTCGATTGTCGTCCTTACCGTGGTAATGTGGCTGGTCTATGTATTGACGGCATACCTGCCGTTATTTGCGTTTAATCTTGGGGATGCTCCCATTAATATAATGACGGGATTTGTGTTGACCATCGTTACATCGTTGAGCGTTCTCGTACCGACGCCCGGTGCGACGGGTTCGTATCATACGTTTACGGTGGAAATGTTGACACGTTTGTACGGTGTTCAGCGTGAAGTTGCGCTCGGCTATGCAACGCTGACACATGCCGTCGGCTATTTCTCGGTTATCTTTGTCGGTCTGTTCTATATGTTCCGCTCAAATATTCGTTTTAGTGATTTCATTCGCCAGGTTGATATCGAGGAAGAGAATACCGTTCCCCATGCAGAAAAGCAGCCGTTTCCGCAAAAGAAAGAGATATCATGACAAGGAAAATTATATCAATTCCTCTGTTAACGTTTTTACTTTGGTCATCGAGCGTTTCTCAGACAAACGATATACAGGGGGGAACACTTTTTGGCTACCGTTACGGTATAGGCGGCGGTATGGGTATTAGTGCAATTAGCATGAATGAATTTATATCATATATGAATTTATTACATGTCCAGGATGTGTATAACAGAATCTCTGAGTTTAATTCGGCAATTGAATTCTTCGGAACGTTTGATTTGTTCTTACGCCATGATTTTGCTTCCGGATTTGAGTATTCGTATCTCTTTGGATCCCACAATATCGCGACCGGATTCGGCTCGAACGATTTTAATTATTCATACCATCTGCCGCTGTTGCTCGGTCATTATCTTGTTTCCGGTTCAAATTACTTCTTTAAGTTTGGAGGCGGACTCGGATACATATTCGCCCGGTATGAAGAAGATCTGGTGGATCTTCCCGAACCGATAGTCTATACCGGAGGAGGTGTTGGCGGAAAGGCACAGGCGGTAGGGCATACACCATTTGGCGATAATCTCTTCGCCTATATCGGTCTTGAGATGCGTTTCGGATTCCCCGGATCAGTTACTGACGATGAAGGGCGGACGCTTACCGACGGACGCAACGATGTTTCATTTAATTTTTTCTCATTCGGTCTTAAATTCGGTTTAATGTATTTTTTTTAATGAAGGATTGCGATGTCATTTTTAGATGCACTTATTCTCGGTTTATTACAAGGACTCACAGAGTTTTTACCCGTCAGCAGTTCCGGTCACCTGGTGCTCGGGCAGGAGGTGCTTCGTGTGCTTCATGGTGAGAGTATTACGTTTGAAGTGTTTGTACACTTCGGGACATTATTCAGTATACTCGCCATTTTCTGGAAAGATGTCTGGCAGATATTCTCATCGTTGCTCGATGGCGTGAAACGTCCCGGATCAATACCGGTATTAATAAGAGAAAATGAACATTTCAAGCTTGCGGCTCTGATCCTGGTCGGTTCGATCCCGGCTGCCGTGATCGGTCTTTCATTTAAACCGTACGTTGAGCGGGCATTTGCCGATGTTAATCTCGTCGGTGTCATGCTTCTTATAACAGGATTGGTCCTTTTTCTAACCAGGTTGGCAAGACCGAAACCGGATAAGATGGTCGGATGGGGGGCGGCTGTTTTTATCGGATTCGCTCAGGCATTTGCCATTATGCCGGGTATTTCACGGTCGGGTATGACAATAAGTGCAGGACTTTTTTCCGGTGTGGCACGCGAACAGGCAGCGCGATATTCGTTTCTTCTCGCACTCCCGGCTATCTTCGGTGCAACATTGCTTGAAACCTTTGAGATATCGGGTGCGGAGCTCGAAAAGCAATTCATTATTGTTCTGGTAATCGGAACGATCGCTGCATTTGTTGCCGGTTACGCTGCGATCAAGACTATATTCATTGTATTGAAGCGGGATAAGTTCAGTTATTTTTCATTTTATTGTTTAGCAATTGGTCTAACGGTTCTATTATTGTCATAATTAATAGGAGGATGATATGATGTATCGGTTTCATTTAATCATGGCGATCATCGCGATTCTCGGGATGTTTGCAGCATGCGGACAACAAAACAACGGTGAACATATGCAGGAGGAACAACAGACAACCGATGAACCCGTAACGGGAGATTCTCTTGTCGTTATCGAAACAACTAAAGGCACGATCAAGATCGAGTTATTTATGGAACAGGCGCCGGGTCATTCGGATAACTTCAAAAAACTTGTACGCGACGGATTCTATAACGGGACGACGTTCCATCGGGTGATCCCGGGATTCGTTGCACAGGGGGGCGATCCGAATTCACGCTCTGAAGACAGGTCGCTTCATGGCCGGGGAGGCCCGGGATATACGATTCCCGCTGAGATCGGCATCAATCATAAGCGCGGTTATATAGCGGCAGCGCGGCTTGGTGATCAGGTTAATCCCGAACGCGAATCCAGCGGCAGCCAATTCTACATCTGTCTTGCGGACCTCCCGAATCTTGACGGCGCATATACCGTTTTTGGCCGTGTGTATGATGGAATGGACGTCGTCGATCAGATCGCGGAGGTTGAAACCGACGGGAACGATAATCCGGTTGAACGGGTTGAAATGACTAATGTGACACTCATGCCGAAAGATTAACATATGAACAACCGACAAGAATTTTTCACCTCGCGGTGGGGAATGATTCTTGCGGTGATTGGGATTGCGGTGGGAACCGGCAACATCTGGCGGTTCCCGCGCATCGTTGCACAGAATGACGGCGGATCATTTCTCATACCATGGGTCATTTTTCTTTTTATCTGGTCTATACCGCTTATCATAGCCGAGATCGCTATCGGTAAGAAAACCCGTAAAGGTACCATCGGCGCGCTCTCCGAAATGGCAGGAGAAAAACTCGGGTGGATGGGTGCATTCGTCGGGTTTGTTGCAACAGCCATTATGTTTTATTATGCAGTTGTGGCGGGATGGTGCATTAAATATCTGTACTCCTCATTCACCGGATCGATTGTAACAACGGCAGATCACGTTGCGCTCTGGGACTCTTTTACCGCTGGTAACCAGCCGTTGTTTTTCCACGCGGTTGCAATGCTGCTTGGTGTCTATATCATTTATCGCGGCGTTGTAAATGGGATTGAACGATGGAATCGGGTTCTCGTACCCGCACTTCTGATAATGTTGTTGACGCTGGCCGTCAGAGCTGTTACCCTTGACGGTGCAATGGAGGGTATCGTTTATTTATTTACCCCCAATCTCGAACGACTGCTCGATCACAGAATCTGGCTCCAGGCGCTTACCCAGAACGCATGGGATACCGGCGCCGGTTGGGGATTGATCCTTACATACGCAATATACTTGCGAAAAAGAGAAGACATTGCGATCAATGCTGCGGTGACCGGATTAAGCAATAATTCCGTTTCGCTTCTTGCTGCAATTATAGTCTTTGCAACGATATTCGGAATTGCCGGTGCCGCCGGCGTTGAAGAACTCGAGATCGGAACGGGAAGCACAAACATCGGAATGGCGTTCATTTTTTTACCGCAGTTGTTCACACAAATGCCCGGCGGTCCGATTGTGCAGAGCTTCTTCTCGAGTATCTTCTTTTTATCGCTTAGTGTTGCCGCGATCAGTTCGCTCATTTCGATGATTGAACTTGCCGTTCGGGTGTTTATGGATATGGGACTTCAGCGACGCAATGCAATATTGCTTGTCGGTTCGCTCGGATTTCTGTTCGGTATTCCATCGGCGCTGAGTTTGACCGTATTCTACAATCAGGATTGGGTGTGGGGCATCGGCTTGATGATTAGCGGTGGGTTTATCTCTTTTTCGGTTATTAAATTCGGAGCCGACAAATTCAGACGCGAGGTTGTTAACGGAGAGGGATCGGATGTACAAATTGGGAAATGGTATAATTATGTTATCTCTTTTCTTATACCGCTGCAGGTAATTGTGTTGATCGTCTGGTGGCTGTACTCATCAACCACATGGGACCCCGATGGATGGTGGAATCCATTCGGCGCCGAAACGCTCGGCACATGCCTGTTCCAGTGGGGCATCATCCTCATGATCTTCATCGGTTTCAATAAAGTTATTGTACGACGTACAATGGAACACACTGCCAAATCTACATAACGGATAGAAATGGAACCTGCGACATTATTCACGATGATTTTTACGCTCGGTATCGTCTGGGGTGGATGTGTATGCGTTATTAGGCTTGCGATGAGACGTGAGAGGAAAAAAATATCAAATGAAAAGTAAGTCAAAAAAGAAACCTTCCGGTCTTTCATACGATGACTTACACCGTTTTATAAAACAAGGTGTTATAGAATCCTGCTATCTCTTCGCAGGTCCGGAGCAGTTTTCGGCGGATGAAGCAGTTGCGCTTCTTCGTGATGAGACGATTCCTGTGGATCAGCGGAGTTTTAATTTCGATGTCATGTACGGGTACGATGTAGGGGCACACGAGGTTGTCGCACTTGCTTCGTCGTATCCGATGATGGGGGAGAAGCGCATGGTTGTTGTAAAAGAATTCGATAAATTGAATAACCCCGATGTGCTTACATCCTATATTAAAAATCCCCTTGAATCGACCGTACTCGTATTAATCAGCGAATCCCCGGACTTGCGGAGAAATCCGTATCGCGTATTTAATGAGAAAAATACTCTTGATTGCAAGCCGATCTACGACAACCAGGTTCCACAGTGGGTATTGAAACGAGCGAAGCGGTATAAAAAATCCATCAATCCTGATGCCGCTGCTATGCTTGCTGCATATACCGGTACATCGCTGCGGCAAATATCGAATGAACTCGATAAGCTGGATATATATACAGCTGATCGTAAAGAGATTACAATCGATGATGTCAATGCGGTGGTCGGTGTGACAAAGGCATTTAGCATTTTCGAATTGCAAAAAGCTATAGGTATGAAGGAAGCAGCAACCGCCATCAATATTCTTGACCGAATGCTTGAACGTGGTGAATATCCCGGTATGATTGTTAGAATGCTCACTCGATTGTTCATACAGATTACAACATTATTAGACCTTCACGAGCAAAATGTACCAAAACAGAAAATCGCCAAAGAGCTAAAGATTCATATCTTCTTTTTGGATGATTATTACGGTTATATGAAGCACCACCAGAGGGAATCTATACCTGACAGATTCAAAGCTCTTTTGCATGCCGATATATCATTGAAAAGGACCACTAAAGATCCACGTCTTATACTTTCCATTCTCTTATACCGCTTGATGGATAAAGATACCGGTTCCCTCGAGGTGGCAGAAGAATTAGAGAGTCAGATTAGTGAATGAATTTAAAGTGTTTATTGACTTTGCCGGAGTAACGGCGAATGAATGGCGGTTGTTTGCCGCAATGCTGATAGGCTTGTTTACTTTTGTGGGTATAGCCGAAGCCCTCCGTAAAACCACTCCTCTCACTGGCAATGCCACGCGAAAGATCGTCCATATCCTTGTGGGGGTGTTTGTATTTTTTGTACCGATAGTGTTTGTCTCGCCGGTTCCCGGGATACTAATGTCGATACTGTTCATCGGTGTGAACTACGTCTCGGTCCGATTCCGCTTATTCAAAGGGATGGACGATACGACTCGCGAGACATACGGCACGGTTTATTTCCCGTTGGCATTTTTATTACTTATTATTTTTTTCTGGGAATCCTATCCTGTCATTATTTCGACCTCAATCCTTATCCTTGGATTGGCTGATGCCGCTGCATCAATAATTGGGGGGTCAATTAAAAATCCGCATACTTTCAACCTATTAGGTGATATAAAATCCGTTCAGGGAAGCGGCGCGATGTTTTTGATTGCATTTGCTGTATCGGTTGGATGCCTCACGTTATATCCATTTACACTTCCGGATAATGCGCAATTCGCCGGTTCATCGCTCGCTTTTGTCGTTGCTTTATCTTTCATAGTCGCAGCTGTTACGACCGTTGTTGAAGCTATGGCAGTGCGCGGACTCGACAATTTGTTTATTCCGCTCAGTGCATCGATAATCTTAGTCGTAGGATTGGAGGGGGCGGGGGCGATCGAAGTTCAACTTGTTATAGGATTTATTTTTGCCGTGGTGATCAGCGTGTTTTCGTTGC
>PWJF01000536.1 GCA_003560935.1 Ignavibacteriales bacterium | reverse complement strand
TAATGGTTAATATTTTCAACGATAGAACAGACTCCGAATAAACCGTCTGGGGTAATAACAAACAGAAAATAAATAAAACTCTTGCTATTATAGTTCTGCACATAATCGTTTCATATTACAATTAAACGTTGGATGCTTTATCAATTCTTTTTCAAGATACTAAGCAAAGGAAACAGCATTGTCACATAATTATCAAAGAAAGTCATTTTGTTTAATATTCTTTTTTGCGCGATGGACTTCGCTTTTCACAGGTAAATAGAGGGTAAAAGTACTCCCTTTCCCTCGTGTACTCCGGACTTCGACAGTTCCGCCATGTGCTTCGACGATATGATGCACCAGTGCAAGTCCCAGGCCGGCTCCGTCCGATTGTCTCGCTTCGGTGTGTGATGATCTATAAAAGGGCTTAAAAATATTTTGTAAATCATTCTGATCGATACCGATACCTTGATCGGCGATCTCCACATACGCCCGGCCGGAGGACATGCCGGTGGATATTGATATACGCTTTTTACCGGATGAATATTTGATCGCATTTGCGAGCAGATTTGTCATAACCTGCACCAGTGCATCCTGATCGGCAATCAGTGTCATTTCCCGCCGGTATAGTGATTTTTTCACGGTAACTTCCTGAAGAACAAATTGATATCGGAATATTTTTAGAACCGTTTCCACAAGTGTATTCAATTTAATTTCCGCCATTTGGTACTCTTTCAATCCGCGTTCGATCTTTGTAAATTCCAGCACATTGTCGATCAATCGGGCCAGCCGCTCGCTTTCGCCCTGTATGATCTCAAGATATTCCTTTTCCGATTTCGATATATTTTTTCTCTTTCCTTGCAGCATTTCGGCAAACATACGTATTGACGTCAACGGTGTTTTCAGATCGTGTGAAACGCTTGATACGAAGAAAGATTTAAGCCGATTCAATTCCTCAAGTTGGTGAGCGTGCTCCTGTTCCATAATTAGTTTGCGCTGGAGAAGTATCCTGTCCATTACCATGGCGCCGTGAAAGATAAAGGATTTTATAAGATCTATATCTTCGATGCTGAACCGGGTCTCCGATTTTTTTTGCCCGACGAGGAGAAACCACCGGCGGTCTGCATTTTCCAATGGAAAAGATACAATGAGAGATATTCCTGCAGGCATTGCAGGACGGTCAACCACTTCGAAGTTTGTACCCGGCTCGAGGTTGCTTTCACATGCATATACAACCAAACCCTGTGTAGAACCGATTGCATCATGAGGGAGGAAAACGGCTGCCGGATCGGCCGGCATATTTTTTTTAATCACATCGCGTACGGCACGGGCGTTTTGATCCGATGTTATTACACTTATACATGTTACCGGTAGTAACGCTTCGATTTTTCTCACGATAAATACCACTACTTCCGAACTATCGTGAATATCTTTTATCTCTTCTGAAAATACGCGCATCGCCTCGCGATAATCGTATTGCATGCGGAAATACGTTCGGTCGACAGATACCTGGACGGTACGCCGCAGCGGTTCAAAAATCAACGCAATAAAAATAGCAGCCATTGCCGGAACGAAAATGTTGGATATCGGGATTTTTTCCCCGACAAAATCCGCAGCTATGCCCACAATAAAAATATAAATCCCCAGCAAGATGGCAATCACAATCGTATATACCGTCGTTCTGTTGAATATCCTGTCGATATTGAATAGATGATAACGAACAATCGATATCGCAAAAGTTAGAGGTATCAGCGCCGACACAAGGACGACGATCTCCTCCTGTATCCATGACTGATCGAGAAATGTTTGCGGCAGTTGCCATAATCCTATAAATACAAGCGGGACAGCCGATAATCCAAGCATAACCCAGCGAAGTTTACGGCGTTGGATCTCGTCTTCGGTTGTGAAAAACATTCGTTGGATATTTACAACAGAGACAATAACACACACGGAGAAAAATATCCTGCCGGCGTCATATGCCAGGATGTAGTTTTCCGGTGAAATCTTTGCGAACGGTTCGGCGGCGAGTATAAAAGCGGCAACAATCCAGCCGATAATGCCGATGGCACAGAGATAAAGCAGTTTCAGAAGGTTATCACCCCATGTCTGTCGTCTCGGGAATCGTAAAGTAAAATGCACAAATAATACCGGCACTAATAGATACGCAACAGTATTTAATAACCGTATGAAATGTCCCAGCCCGATCGGTTCGATGGTATAACGACCCCAGGTAAGCATAATGATCATGGCGACCATGACCGATGCCCAATGGAATACACGTGCAGCTTTATCTTCAGGACGTTTAACGAGCACCACAATAGCAACAAACAAGTAAAACAACCCCACAAACAACACGATAGTGATATACGATGTGGTGAAATATGGTGTTAGTTCTGTGGGGATAATGATCTGTGCGCCGTCTCTCCGGACTTGCACGTTGACCGTATCACCGATTCTGTACTGGTCAAGGATAAATTCCAATTCTGTCGGTGAAGCGACCGGTTTATCATTAATAAATTCAATCCGGTCATATCTTTGGAAATCACTCTCGACGTGACCGGGAATTACTTTACGAAAATACACGCCGCCGTCTTTTTTCAGGAACGATCCGCTTATAGTAGGTCTCTCGGCAATTTGATATACACCCAGCAGTGAAATACAGATTAAGAGCAAATCAATGATCAGGATGTATCGAATCGTACGCGGTATGCGCTCCATCGCTATATGTATTTCCTTATGATGATACTTTCAACATTGCAGATACAGACCGCCTCAAATTCACAGGATATCCTTTCTTCCCGCATAACATTCTCCTGAATTATACGGATTCTCCACGTTTAATTTGTCACAAAAATGTCAAAGATTTATATCTATTTTACAAATCTATATCCTGCCGTATGAATCGTTAAAATATGACACGGTTCAGCCGGGTTATCTTCAAGCTTTTTCCGAAGGGAAAGAATATAATTATCCACGGTTCTGGTTGTAGGGAAAACGTCGTATCCCCAAACTTCATCAAGGAGCATCGTACGTGTGACAATTTCACCTTCATGCTGGATCAGATATTTCAGAACCTCATATTCACGGAGCGATAATTTGAGAGGTTTTTTCCGTTTTATAGCTTCACGTTTTTTAAAATCGATATGAATCGAACCGAACGAATACTGGTCGATATCTTTGGGGAGATCGGCTTTACGGCGTAAGAGCGCTTTGATGCGTGCATGCAATTCGCGTAAACCGAAAGGTTTTGTCACATAATCATCCGCACCGAGTTCGAGTCCGAGTACTTTATCCATCTCATGCTTTTTACTCGTCAACATGAGTATCGGTGCCGAAACGCCTGTGCTGCGAAGATCACGGCAGATTTCCTGACCGTTTTTTCCGGGCAGCATGAGATCGAGAATTATGATATCTATGTTCTCGCGTTTTGCCATTTCAAATCCCTTCAATCCATCCCGTGCGGTTAGTACATGATAATTTTCCTGCTCGAGACTTTCTTTCAATCCTTTAAGGATAGCAGGATCATCTTCAATTATGAGAATCGAACGCATGATGACGCTCCTTTCGAATGTATCACATTGCAAGACATGGTAAGAAGAGCATTGTCCGTACCGGTAGGTAAACCGGCAGGATAATGGAGAGACAGCACAACACTCGTTACAACAATAGTTACAAAATGTCGGCTTTTTGTATCCACGAGGATGTACGTTAAATGTTTCGAGTGAAGACCACCCTATAGCTGCATAATACGAATTTTACCGATAATGTCAAATAGGCAGGAGATATAATTACACATAAAGGGATTTCATAGACAGCTTATCTTTGGATTGCGAAATAAACGGTAGGGCAGATAAAATACTTATTGCTGTCAATATGTGAAAACATTTTTTCATATACCCTCCGCTGTTCGGCTATTTTTATTATTTGCTCTCAATCTAATATACTTCTAAGCGGAGGTAATGTTGTCAGAGAAATGTCACAGAAAAGTCAAAAGTGTAGTACAAAAATAGGGGGGCGGGAAATTTGTAGGGTAGTTAATTCCTGATGGAATATTCGTCAATGATTTCCCCATAATTATTTACAACAAGAAAGTGTTGATGTGTGCCGTCTATTGTCACCACGTTGAAGTGACGTTTGCTTGCCGTTTCCTTGAGATACTCCGCACGGCGTCCGATTCGCAATAAACCCCGCGGATGACGCGTACGAACTCCCCATGCACCGCCGCCGATGTACACTACACCGGTTGAATCTATCTCTTCGTTCTTCATCGGATATGTTCGTTTATAGAGGTGATCGTGATTTTCAAAAACTACCCGCATGTTATATGTTTCAAATAAGGGCACCCAGTTATACCGGATCTGACTGCTTATCCTATCACTAAACGATCCCGTACCCGGATACGCCGGCACATGGTACACGGGAAAGATGTGTGTAATATTTTTGCGCTCCTGCAGCACGTGAGCTAACCATTCCGTTTGTCTTCCCCCGACGGGATTATTATGCCCGGAATCAAGAACAACTATACTCATATTCTCGCCGAAATCGAGTACATTGTATCCCGGCTGTCCCGGAAAGGCAAAGAGACCATAAAAATATGGTGAAATCTGTTCGCGAAAACTATCATCCTCGGCAGCGTCTGCATGACGGTGATAGTAACCGCGCCGTACTTCATGATTACCGATTGCAACGATAACCGGGATCACTCTACCGTCTGGGAGGATGAGTGTATTTCTCATAGCATCTAAAAATTTATACCATCTATTGAGATTCTTTTCTTTACCGTCTGCATATGCCAGATCTCCACCCCATACAATGAAATCGGGATCGTACTTCGCGGCTTCTCTGTTTGTCTTTTCCATCCACTCCTTTTTATGCATTACATCTCCGCCTGCAACGAATCTGATCGGACGTTGTTCATCAGCGGGCATCGTTCGGAATGAAAAGATCCGGTCATCCCTGCCGAACGTGAACTCATAATCCGAGCCGGAAGCAAGGCCGGTTAATTCTACCCGGTGGATAATCCGGGGAGAGTACGGAAAAGGATGCGAGGATGCTTCTTCACTATACCATTCGGTTTCCCCGGATTGACGGTACCACATCGTATCCGTATGAATATTGTCTCGAGTATGCCAATCGATCGTCATGGTTGTGGCAGGATCTTGCTGCCAGGTGAGTACAATCGCAAGCGGGTCGCCGTCATACAGGTCCTCCACAGACGTTCGCGTAGCGGTACAACCTTCGACGATCAGAAGTGCAACAATTAATAAGGCGTTATATCCTTTCATCGTCATGTACACAATTGTTTTTTAATCAATGAGCGAAACGAATTAATATATGTATAACATCTATAATAAAAAATACATTTCCAAGAACGATGGATTGCCGGAGAACAGACTGAGTAGCACACATTATGGGGGAAGATACTAATCTCCCCTTTTTTATTTTCCTTGCTTTTTCCTTATCTTTATGCTTATCCATGCGGCCGGGAGCGTGAGCCCCCCGAATCACCTGATCAGGAGCGTTTGATGTTTGTCATCGTTATTTTATTACTCTTTTTTTATGTGTCTTTTCCGGCAATTTCGCAGGAGACATATACCTTACACGGCAGAGTAATTGATGAACAGACCCGGCAACCGCTTCCGTCGGCAAACATCCGGATTGAAGGAACGTCACGCGGTACGGTATCGAATCGGGAAGGCGAATATCAGCTTCCCGTTCGAAGGGGCAGCCATACCATAATCGTTAGTTTTATCGGCTATCGTTCAGACACAACGAATATTACGGTCCCCAATCTACTCGAACATCATGTATCGCTAATATCCACCCCGATCGTCATGCCTGAGGTCGTAATAACCGATGAAGACCCCGCGATCGAAATTATCAGACGATCCATTGAAAATAAACCGAAATGGAGAGGGAAACTCGAATCCTTCATCGGTAATACATTCGCCCGCGACAAGTTGATAGTCGACCGGGAAATCAACACTATATCAGAAGCATATTCCGACGTGTACTGGCACCGTGATCACGGCATGCGTGAGATCGTGACTCAGCGAAGACAATCGGCAAACCTCCCCGAAGAATTTCAACTGGCGCGGATGGGTGAGATCGTCAATTTCAACGACGATGAAATCGAACTTGCCGGATTTACTTTCGTGGGAGTCACGGCACCGGATGCACTGCGCTATTACGATTATAAACTGACCGGCATTCGTACGATGGATGATCTTGAGATATATGATATACAGGTAATTCCCAAAACGAGACTGCAGCCGCTTTTCAAAGGATATATCTCGATCGCAGATGAAACCTATGCAGTTGTTGAGGTCGATCTCAGGCCGAATGAAGCGTTTCATATGCCGGTCATCCGGCAATTGCATGCATACTATCAACAACAGTACAGACTCTATGGCGATCGATTCTGGATGCCGTCGAACTTCAGATTTGAAGCGGGATTTACATTTGCCTTGACGGGTTTTCGCATCGTGGATTTCGGATATGAAAAATCCGCCGTGATCTATGATTATGAGATTAACACCGAGCTGCACGATACGATCTTTGCCGCCGCAGAATCATTTACCGTTGCCGATGAGGCCGCAACATTCGACTCAACATTCTGGGCAGATCACAATATCCTTCCGTTAACACCCGATGAAGAGCGTGCATACGATCGTATCGATAGTTTGGTAACACACGGCGGCGATCGTCGGGGCAGAGCTGGAAGAATCGAATCCGTCATGAAACCGTTTGAATATTTAGACGGCCGTTTTAATCGTGTGGAGGGTTTTTATCTCGGGGGGAAAATTAACCTCAATGACCTCACGCGGCATGCACGTTTGTTCGGCTCGTTAGGATACGGATTCTCGGACGAAACATGGAAATATTCCGCCGGCACGGTGTTATATCCGAAAAAGAGTAGAACATTCGGGGCAGGCGCGGAAATATTTAGACGCACGGGAACGATCCCGAGAGAGCAGCATTTCGGTTTATTCGCCGTAACGGCGGCGGCATTATTCGATAAGAACGACTATCTCGATTACTATCTCGCCGACGGCTGGCGTAGTTTTATCGAATTTAATATCCTGAGCGGACCACAGTATCACAGACAGGTAACAAGGATCGAGCTCGGGTATACGGATGAAAAACACAGATCGATGGAGAATAACACCGACTTCTCCATCTTTTCCCGGAGCGGGGCATTCAGACAAAACCCTGTGGTAAATGAAGGACGACTGCGCGGTCTGACATTTCATATTCAGCATAAACCGTCATCGACCTTCTTCATGATACCGGCACGTTTCAAATGGGAAGTATCGCTTGAGCACACTTCACCCTCATTCACAGGAAGCGACTTTGATTTTTCAAGACTGTTCGGAACCCTGCAGGGTCGTGTTAACACAATGTACCGGCGCCATGCACTTAGCCCGGTATTGTCATATTTTATTGCAGGAGGATTTACAACGGGAGACGTTCCGGTACAACGTTTTTTCGAATTACATTCCGACCTATCGGGACTTGCAACCGTCGGCACGCTTCGAGGTGTGCGCGTAAAAGAATTTGCGGGCGAAGCATTCGTGCAGCTTTCACTTGAACATAATTTCAGAAGGATTCCTTTCCTTGCGCTCGGCGTACCGTTTTTGTATGAAATGGGATTGGAATTTATAATGCACGCCTCAGTTGCCCGGTCCTGGGCTTCGGATCCGATCGCCCCGGGCAGCCGGTATCAACCGCGAGCTACATTCGGCTGGTACACCGAATTCGGTATTGGGCTTGGAAAGATATTTGAATTGCTGCGCATAGATATGACCTGGCGGACGCTCGAACCGCGTGGATTTCATATAACGTTCGGAATATCCGAGTTAATATAAAAAATTGAAACTTTCACCTCTAAATTTCGTCTATTAAGGTAGTTTGGAACTCCACACCAACATTCCTGTACAGGGAGTAAGGTGTTATTTTTTAAGTACTTATCAAATGTAAAGGAGTAATATAATGAAGCATCTGGCATACCTGATCGCCATAACGATCATGATCAGCGTCTTTTTTACGGGAGTATTGCAGGCATCCCAAAATCCTCAGACTATATCACTGCAACAGGCAGTCTCACTCGCGCTTGAGAATAATTATCAAATTACACGATCTCAGGCGCGGCTTGAAGCGGAACAGGCACGCGTCACAGCATCGTACGGCAACTTTCTTCCAAATCTGGGTGTGAGTGCAAGCTACCGGCATTCCGATATTCAGGGCATCCGGTATATCGCCGGTGAGCCGGTCGGATTCGGAGATGTCACTCAATCGTACAGCTCGGGAGTGGGCACATCCATCACCCTGTTTGATGGATTTTCAAACGTTTCAAGATTAAACCAGAGCCGGTATAACCAGGCTTCAGCAGAGTATACTCACGAAAACTACAAACGTTGGGTTGTTACACGCGTATACAATCTCTACTTTGAGGTATTTCGGCGGCAAGAACTGCTTCGAGTAAGTGAGGAAAATCTCCGGCGCAGTAAAGCACAACTCGAACGGATCGTCGAATTAAATCGCGTCGGCGCCGTCCCTATCGTCGATGTGTACCGTCAGCAAGT
>PWJF01000023.1 GCA_003560935.1 Ignavibacteriales bacterium | reverse complement strand
TTACTGATATATCAATAACTTTACCCGATACTCCTCTTGAAATACCCGCGAATGCAGTTGTCATCCCGGGGACCCGACCAATAAAAGGTGAGTTTGCCCGGAAAAATCAACTCGGTCTTGTCACACCGGTAATCATTAAGTACCGTGATGAACGAACCGGCGCCGCAACCGCACTCGAGGAAGCATTGCGTTGATGGAAACGAAGGCTCACCTCAGACGAAAAATAAAACGCATTATACGCATACTTGAAAAACATCTCGGCATCCCTGTTCGACGAAACGGTAAGAAAACAGCCGATCCCCTCGATATGTTGATTGCAACACTCCTCAGCCAGAACACAAACGATACAAACAGTTATCGCGCGTGGAAAAAACTGAAAGAGAAATATCCCGATTACGAGCTGATGTACAGAGCACGAATTTCCTCAATCGAAGCGGCAATAAGAACAGGGGGAATGGCAAGGCAAAAGGCATCGCGGATAAAAACGCTGCTCCGGTCGGTTAAGCAGCGATACGGAACATTCAGTCTCGACGAACTTCGAAGTAAAAAGGATAAAGATATTCTCGAAGAGTTAACATCGTTGAACGGCATTGGTGTGAAAACTGCCTCGTGCGTACTGCTTTTCTCGCTCGACCGGAACAGTTTCCCGGTCGATACGCACGTACACCGTATTCTGAACAGGTTGGGAATCGTTCGGACAAGGAATCCCGAGAAAACATTTTATGTTCTGCAGGACCTTGTACCGCCGGAAAAGATGTATTCCTTCCATACAAATTTGATCCGGTTCGGGAGGGAGATATGTAAAGCACAACGCCCCGAATGTTATCGGTGTCCGTTAGTGAATGTATGTATATACGGTCAAAAAATTCTAAATAAAGACGATCAGGGTAAATCTAATACGGCTAATAAAGAAAAAAGAGATTTTATGCTGTTGGATAATGTGGTTTGAGTATAAGTTAATAGTTATTGGTTGACATACTCTTCCCATTCCGTATGCTTATAGTGATCTTCAGCTATAAATGAGAGTACTTTTATAAAGCGATCGGGCGGCATATATCCCGGTGCTATGGTGATCGGTTCACCATTTGAGTTAAGGAATATATGGGTAGGGAAACCTTCCACACCGAACATTGACGCTACATCTTGTTCGGTCATTTGTTGCCCATTAAATTTTACTTGCTTTTGCGATTCGGCATCAAGTGCCACAGGCATAAATTTATCGTTCATATACTCGGCGACGTCATTGTTTGAAAAGGTTTCTTCTTCCATCCGTTTACACCATGTACACCAATCGGTGTGAACATAGACAAAGATCTTTTTATTTTGATTTCCGGCTGTTTCTGCTGCTTGTTCGATGTTTTTCCAGGAAATTTTACCTTCATCTCTGGTAGCCGCTGCGTCAGATTCAGTCTGAACACATGCAAGAAAACCGAGCGACACGACGAAAAGCACTGCTGCTACAATCATTGTTTGCTGCATAATTACCCCTTTTTATCTGCGGTAAAGAATTTTAAGTTATTGAGTTAAACACGTTTATGAGGTTCATGGTTCCTAATGTATTATCTGAAAAGCACTCCTATGCTTATTGTATGTCCTATGCCGAGGTTGTTTTGCAACGGAACATATGCATAATCAAGTTTGAAAACACCGTGATGTACACCGAGACCTGCGGAAATACCGCGAGCGTCAACGCCGGATTGAAGTCCTATTCGTGCAAAGATTGTTTCGGAATAACCGAGCTCGCCGCCGAACATCAGATGCAGCTTATCATTATCGCCGTATTGTAATGCATCGACCGCTAAGCGTATTGTCAAATCCTGCACGGTAAACGGAAGCTCGTATGAGGAACCGATTCGATAGGTGAGAGGCAATTCGCTCGGTTCATTACGAAGATCATTCATCGAGCCGATATTCAGTATGGATAAGCCGAACAACAAGCCGGGAGTAGTAGATCGATATTGTACACCGAAATCGAATCCATAGCCGGTGGCTTCATCTACATATATCTTCTCATATAGGATTTTTCCGGTTACTCCTGCACGGAACGACGGACTTAACCGGTATGCAAAAGTTGCTCCGGCACCGAAATTACGTGCGGTGAATTCCGACTCGGGTGGACCGGGACGCGTTCGCACCTCAATCCCTTCAACGGACGCATTGTACAACGCTATACCCAGCGATGCTCTCCCGAATGAAATAACACCGCTTCCGTATTGCATTGTCATATCCTGTATCCATGCTGTGTGCATAATTTGAATTTCAGAATAGTCCATATCTGCGATTGCGGCAGGGTTGTAATGCATCAGTGAGGGTTCACGATGAAGAGCTGTCCCCGCGCCTCCCATGGCGGCTGTACGCGCATTTGTTTCGAGTTTGAGAAAGATGAGCCCGCTTGATCCGCCCGTCCATACAACCGGACTATGCGATACGGCAAGTATAATTATTAATACCAATCGTTTCATTAGAATTCTATCCCGATACTGAGTAGGTGAAAACTTGAAGGGGCATTCGGTTCGAATACCAGCGTGTAGTTAAAGGACGGCAGCCAGTCCCCGACAGGATACCGGATGCCGATGCCGAGTGACGGCTTGCTCAAGGCGTCATCAAGAAGATTGTCGATACCACCGCGCAATATAATGTTCTCGGTCACAAATGCCTCGATACCTGCTCGTACAATAAAATTATAGGCGTTGGAGTATTCTCCCTGTATGCCGACGAGTAATGTTTTATCGTCCGTTAAATATGAGCCGCCGAATTGAAACAGAACGGGGAATTTATCGGTTGTTGTTCGCCCTTGCTGTTCGTAAATTTCCGTGGAATTCCATTTATACTGGCTGTTGATATCTTTAACGTTCGCTGCAAGGGTAATACGACGGTCAAGTTTGTAGAGTATCCCCATGTCGAGGCCGACGGATGTCGTTGACATGTCTTCGAATAAACTATAGTAATATAACTTGATGGCGAGTCCTGCCGCAAGGCGGTCATTGAACTGCAGTCCGAAACCGAACGAGAACTGGTTCTCCGAGGTAGACAGATCGCGCGTATGTATTCCGTCCCGGTTTCGACCGTCGATGTTTGATACACCGGCGTTAATCACCGCAAATGAAAAACCGGCCGCAGGTGGGATTCGTGTCGTGAAATGTGCGAAATTTAACGAACGGTCAAGACTGAGTAAACCGACACTTGCTTCGAATGTCGGGCCGGCGGTAAAAGCAATGGCTGCAGGATTGTAATAGCTTCCCATCGATCCGAACGCTACTGCATTTGCTGCATTGCCGATTGCCATACCTCTCGGACCGAATCCCATTCTGCTGAATGATCCTGCCCATGCACCGGTATTGTTTGCAGATAAATCTGCGGATAATGCTACGGCGATCAATAAAACGGATATCGTCCGTCTCATCGAAGCACCATTACCTTTCCCCATCTCTCATTGTTCCCGTCGATGGATACGCGGTAAAAGTATACTCCATTAGGGACGATATTACCGTTATCGTCGGTACCATCCCATATCTCATCATGTTCCTGATTGCCCGACCTCCCGGCACTGCGGATAACTGTGCGGATGCGGTTCATCGCAAAATCGAATAATTCTACAGTTACGTTTGCCTCCGTGTTATTTGTATCATAATGAATTCGTGTTACTGTTAAAGACGGTGAGAAGGGATTCGGATAAGCGTAGGTGTTATTCGTACCCGCGACTTCGGTAAATGTACGGAATATCTTCCACTCATAGCCGAATCTGGCTCCAGGATAATCTTCTGTACGTGCGATACCTTCGGATGTTCCGACCCACAGGTATTCGGATGATGTTGCAACGGAAAGGACTTCACGGGTGACAAACCGCTGTCGAATATCGTGATCGACAATTGAACCCGAACCTATCCACGTTTGTCCGCCGTCGTCCGATCGCATTACTCCTTCCTCGGTAGCTACATAAACTATCGAATCACGAAATGCAAAATCGTATGCCTGAATGTTATGCAGTACGTTTGTCCAGTTCTCTCCACGATCGTCGGTGTAGCTCACTCCGTATCTCTCATTGGCGTCATCCGCCCGCCAGTTTGTTGTCCATACCCTGAGTGTTCCGTCCGGCATTTCCTGGTCGGCAATTTTAATTACCCAGTTACCGAGTATACCGTTTATCTGGTTCTGAAAGTTGTATTTTCGCCAGCTAATGCCGCCGTCCGTTGAAAGATTCACGCCGTTCGCCGTACCTGCCCATATGGTAGAATCTCTTGCAACATGAACGGCAAACACGCGGTGATTCAAATAACCTTCCGGTATGAGCTGACCGGCAACGGGGGAGAGGGCGAAATTTAATTCATCATCCGGTGAGATTGAGTCCAGATAATCGGGAGGTAAGATCACATGTCTCCACGTTTCGCCGAGATCGTTCGATTTTCGCAAGCCGCCGGCAAAACTCGCTGTCCATGCCTCATTACCAAGCGACGACATACTAAATGTTATGTTATTGACATCGGTTGTGATACCGAGAACCGGTATCCGGTTATCGCCGTAGTCAAGTGTGTCAACATTAAAATCATCGATCGGCTGTTCCACATAATGCCATGTTTCACCTTTGTCAAGTGAATATGTGTATCCGCTGCCCGCCTGCTGACTTCCTGCCGATGTTTCTTTCCGGTACCCTGTGGATGTCCATATTGCCGTTGTTCCGGGATGAACCGAAAATATCCCGTGCGGTTGAAATGCCTCATCGGCTCTGAAGTGAATCCACGAAGCTCCGTTGTCGACCGTTCGCGTCAAACCACCGCTTGTTCCGAACCAGAGGGAATCGTTTTGCGATGAGGCATGTGAAGCGCTGTTGCTCGGTGGTGAACTGAAAGGTTCAAATACCTCATCAAGCTTATACGTTCGAATGGTTTGTGAATGTAAATCCAAAATACCGATCGTAAAAATAATAACGAATGTATGGAATAAAATTATGTTTTTACTTTGCATTGATATTATTGTATTTCTATAGTATGGAGATATACATCACTGCCTTCACCCATACGATCGAATGCTTGAAATTCAAATGTATGGGTACCTTTTGTGTTCGTTTCATCGAAACTAAACCCGCTCCTGAATACCCCGGGCTCGATTTTATTGAGAGATATTGGATTTGGATTTTGAATACCATCCGGATTTGTGTACATAAAGTGGACACGAACTACATCGTCCACTCCATCCGGGTCGTCCGTTATGACGGTAATTTCAAAATTAACGGTTTCTGTTACAACAAGTGTATCGGGAGCATTTACTGAAATAATCTCGGGCGGACTATTGGTCCGGTAAATATACACCGGTTTGCTTCGTTTATTGCTTGAAAGTCCCTCGCCGGTTTCGACGGATGCGGTTACCATAAACGTGCCGACATCAGCGCGAGCCAGTTTTGTCTCTATCCGGTTATTGACCTGTATCGATGCTGCATTATCGGAATTATCAACGGGAATATATGTATCCAGCAGCGGTGAAGACGATAAAGTACCGGTCAGGCGGTAATGAATAGTCAGATTCGTAACTCCGCGCGGCTCAATTTCTACAGACACATCCCACTCGATTAGCAGTGAGTCTGAGGGTGTTATCTCACCGTTTACAAGAATTGTGTCGGTGTTTATTTCCTGGGGTGAAAGATTAAAATTTACGAGGTACGGAGTATCGTACGATGAATCTATTATGCCCCTGCTTTCTGTATCACAACCGGAATGAGTTAGAATTATGAATGAAGAGAAAAATATAAGCAGGAATGCTTCAATCGAGGCATTACGAAAAATAGTTGCTTTCACACACGTTACCTTTAAAAATTACAAGCCATCGTTAATAAGATCGTAGCAACTATAGGGTATTGTACGCCTCCTTGGTTAATTGAATTAATCAGTAAAGTTACCAAATATTGCCTCTAATGTCAATCAAATCAGAACTGAATCATAATCGGCGTGGGCGAGAAGCAGAGTATAAGCATGAGATACGCCGACCATCCTATGCGCATCCTTACCGGATCAAGCGGTGTCGGATCCGGCACCGGGGGATGTTTGAGTTTGATCAGAAAGAACAATATCGCAGCCCATAAGAGCCATCCGACCCATCCGATCGGGACAGGGATTCCGAAAATCGGGAAGATGCCTAATATACCGATCGTGAACAGTGCACCGAACACACCGCGTACTAAATATATATGTCTCTCACCGAACATCGCATAGGAGATATGTCCGCCGTCTAATTGTCCTACAGGGAGCAGGTTGATTGCTGTGACAAGCATCCCGAACCAGCCTACCGTGAGGTAGGGATAGTGATATATTTCGCTCATGGGGGGAAAAAATGCATCGGGACCGGCCAGCAAGTTTTTCATAAGCAACAGCATCAATGTCTGACCGAAGATTAGATTTCCTTCGGGTATCTCAGCCATCTCCCTGTATTCGGGATGGATTTCGTATAGATATTCAATACCGGGCAAATTAATCATACCATAGACGAGAACACCGAAGGCGACCACGAACCCGGCAATGGGACCTGCGATACCGACATCAAACAGGACTTTCTTATTCGGAATCAGTGAACGAATGCGGATAACAGCACCTAAGGTTCCGAAATGGATGAGTCCCGGCATCAGGGGAAAGGGTATGTAAAACGGCAGCGTAACTTTGAGATTATGATATTTCGCCGCAAAATAGTGACCGAACTCATGGAAAGTTAAAAACGCGAGCAGTAATATGGAATACGTTAGACCGTAGTGGAAATTCTCGAGATTAAACGGATCGATGTTCAGCCAAGCGACGCCGGCAACCGTGGTTGTGAAGAAAGTGGATAAAAACAACAGGATATGAAGCCAGTATTTCGGTTTGTATTGCTGCCGGATGAGAGGACTCTGCCCGTACCCCCGGTAATAATCTTCCGCACGCAAGTGGTATACTTCTCAATAAGTTGATAAGATGTTAGGAATATTTATAAAAATTAAAATAGTGAAAAATGGTGAGAATTCAAACAGCCATACATGCATGGAATGAATGGTTTAGAAATCCTAAAAAATTGGAAATATGTAACACTTCCCCGGGTACAGGGGAAATACCCGGGGAAAATATGAAAAATTTTAAGTGATAGAGAGAATAAATTCTATCTAAAAATTAGTCCGGTTCAAGATCACGCGGATGCGGAGCATCGGGAAACATGGTATTACCGCTTGCATAAACCTCACTCTGCTCGATGGTGGTATCCGAATTACCGGAGAACAGGAAGTCTAAAACATCCAAGTCCATTGCTGAGTTCAAACCGACATTGATACCGAATGCGAGGACGAGTGTGAGTGTTAAAGCGGCAATTTTTTTCAGTGCAGCTTTCATCGTATTACTCCTTGATTAAGTTAGATTAAGTTGATGATTTTGTACCGTTTTTGATTGTTTTGTAATCTTGTGATAATTGTCACAGCATATGATAGTTAAAATTTGTATCTACTATAAAAAACAGCGAAATGTTTATTTTGAACAATAAAATTATTTCTCTTGACTCTAATCGGGATTTTCGTTATTAATTCACATCAATAAAAAATGGGGGAAATTCTATTTGCGCTTCTTCAATAGTTTTTCCATAAATAAAAAATTGAATAAGAGACCCGGCAGGCGGGGGTTAATTTTTGATATACAATAGTGCATTGACACCATTCAAAAGGATTAAATAAATTGTTATTATTATACCCCCGAATGCAAGGTGCATATTAATATTTTCTTGTTCAAGTTCGGGTTGCGATTAGTAAAAAAAAAATATTTAGCTAAATTCTGCGTTAAAATCAAAGATATTTTTACTTTATAAAAATATTGCGGATAATGATTATGTGGATTACGAATAATAAAGTATTGTTAACCTGGGGAGTTATGGTAGTTTCCTTGCTGGCAGTTTTTCTTTTCTGTCCCGGATCTTCTCCTGCAATATCAATACTGACCAACCTGCTGTTTTTAACAATTTTTGTGGTTTGTCTCTTTATTGTATTACGTGAAAAACAGTGGGGAAAAAAAGTGATATTTGTGAATTTTTTACTGTTTTCAGGATATTTTTTAATAACCGGAATTTATCCGCTTATCGGAAATTTATTATTTTCCGATAATATATATGCACGCCATTATCATTATCAATACGGGACAATCTATTATCATATTTTTTTATTGCTTGGAATATCGTATTTAGTTATAGACCTACTATTCCGTCAAAGAGGTATACTAATAAAATATTTAATCAGCCTGAGTATTGTCGGTGTTGTAACGATTACCTATTACAATCCGTTCTTTGAAGATCCGAAGTACTTATACAACAACCCCGATTTTAAGGATTGGACAGCTATTTATTTTGCATCTGATAAATTGGAAAAAGAGAATGGTGAGCACCCGACCGCAGAGCAAATTGCCGCTGTTGTTGCATTAAATGCGTGGAAAAATGGCAAACCGGTAGGTGAGCTTTATGAAAAAGAAAAAATTTCCCGTATAAGCGAATTATTACCATATGTCGAAGGCAATAACTATCTTGTATTATTAATGCGTCCGCTTCATAGAGCGAATGTCTATATGAACACATTTACGATTTTCCTGATCTTCCTCTTTTTT
>PWJF01000347.1 GCA_003560935.1 Ignavibacteriales bacterium | reverse complement strand
GAGGATTGCCAGCAGTGCAACTACAATCGCCATCGTAGCATCGCGCCGCAGCTCTGCACCGATCGTCGGACCAATGGAATCTTCCCGGAGCACGGTTGTCGGGTTATCGGGAAATCGTTCTGCAAGGACGCTGAGTATTATATCCCTGACCCGTTCATCCTCACGGTCCATCTCGATTGTCCGGATGAGGATATCCCGTGGCGTTCCGAATGTTCTTATGACCGCCTGATCGAATCCCGCGTCCGTCATTGCCGAACGAATCTCACCGACCGGAACGGCCTCTTCGAATTCAACTACCAGTTCGGTACCGCCGACGAAGTCGATCCCGAATTCAAGACCTTTGAACAAAATCGCACCCATGCCGAGCATAATAATAACGAGCGAGAATACGAAGAATATTCTTCGCATCCCCATGAAGTCAATATTGGTTTGCCCTAATATACGCATCTAAAAAATCTCTCCTTATAAAAAATTCATTCTACCCGTTTCGACTATTAGCCGAAGCTTACTTTCGCACCTTTGCGCTCCGTCATTGAATCGAAGACTACCCGTGTAATAACAATTGCGCTGAACAAGCTGGCTGCGATACCGATCATCAACGTTAACGCAAATCCCTGTACGGGTCCGGTACCGAAGTTGTACAATATGACACCGACCATGAACGTCGTAATGTTCGCGTCGAAGATAGCGCTGAATGCCTTCGAGTAACCGGAATCGATGGCAGCCCGGAGCGTTTTTCCGGTTACCTGTTCCTCGCGGATACGCTCGAATATCAGCACGTTTGCGTCGACGGCCATACCGATAGTTAGTATAATACCCGCGATACCGGGTAACGTGAGCGTCGCCTGGAATCCGGCGAGAACGCCGAGTATAAATAAAATATTAAAGAGCAATGCAAGGTCGGCGATCGAACCTGCAGTACTATAGTAGACAATCATAAAGACGAGCGTCAAACCGAGCGCAAGTATGACCGAATGTAATCCACGGCGTATCGAGTCTTCGCCGAGCGATGGACCGACCGTTCGCTGTTCGACGATCGCGACCGGCGCCGGAAGTGCACCCGCTTCGAGAATGATCTGAAGCAACCGCGCCTCCTCAATATTTGCCATTCCTTCAATTTGTGAACGTCCGCCGGTGATACGCGAACGCACAACGGGTGCGGAAAAGACGGCATCGTCAAGTACAATTGCGATCTGCCGTCCGATGTTTGCACCGGTAATGCGCGCCCACTCCCGCGAACCCTCACTGTTCATTGACATTGTCACGATCGGCTGGTTGTACTGCGGGTCGATTGTTGCCTGTGCGCTGGTAATTACACCTCCGGTAAGTTCGGGTGTCTCATGCATGCCGTAGAGAGCATAATACTCCCGTCCTTCTGAAATAAAATGATAATTAGCCGAGAAGACAAACTGAAAGTTCGACGGCATAAGTTCCTTAATCTCCGGACGGGCGAGAATTGCGTTCACGCGTTCGCGGTGATGTTCGGCGACGTACGAAACGCCGGTGACCTGCTGGTCGGGGCGTACATAATAAAGGAACGGATGTAGTTCCCGCAGTTCATCATCTGTCGTAATTTCCGGATCGAAATCCGGTGTTTCCAGGGTATCGACATCAATGTCATCAAGCGCTTCGGGATCTTTCCGCTCCTGGGCGAGGTAGGCATCAATTCGTTCGATAACGCTGTACACAACCTCGGGTTCGCGAAGCAGTTTGAACTCAAGCATCGCGGTGCCCTGCAGAAGCTGGCGGACTTCCTCTTCATTCGTTACGCCGGGCAACTCGACGATAATGCGCCGTGCACCCATCCGTTGAATACCGGGTTCTGCCACGCCGTATTGGTCGACGCGATTTCGGACAATCTGTATTGCGCGGTCGATTGCACCGTCTGCATCTCTGCGTAAATTGCGAATAATCTGATCGTCGGTATCGCGAATACTTCCGTAGTACCTGCTCAATCGAATACCTGCTTCATTGAATTTACGCGCGAACACATCAAGCGCTGCTTCGTCTGTGCCGGCGATCTCGGTGCGGGCTGATTCAAGTAGTTGTTCGAATTGGTCGTCTTTATTTTCGGCTATTTCATCAAGGAACCGGAGAATATCGACTTCAAGCACGACCCGCATTCCCCCCTGCAGATCGAGACCGAGCTTCATTCGTTGAAGCCGCGCCGATCGTATTTTGTCTTCATTTGCTTCGAAAAATGCAACACTGTCTGCACCACTGAGTTCTTCGAGTGTTTTCGTATACTGGTAGTCCTGATACGTGGGATACAAAAAGTACAGCGATAATCCGATTGCGGCAAGAATAATTAAAATTTTCGCACGGTTTTTCTTCACAGAGTCGTTACCTCCCTCTAAACGCAAATATCAGAATATTGAAACATTTTTGTAATTAAATAGTGTTTACATCTATACAGGCTCAAGAAATAAAAATATAATTGAAAAAGCGTCAAAAGTCAATAAAATAATTGCTTTTTAACAGTATGTAAATTATATTAAATATTTGTCATAGTTTGTAATACGCAACAATTTCTAAAAATCACCGCGAACGCGAAGGAGTGAGAGAGTTATGCCTTTAATGACAAAAATGCGCGACAACATGCCGGCAATTCTGATAGGGCTTGTGGTCGCGTTTGTTATAATGATCATTTTTGAATGGGGTATGGATTTCGGGGGAATGGGCCGTCAGCAGCAAAACTTCGTTGGGAAAGTAAATAATCGTGAAATTTCTTATCAGGAATTCTCCGATGTCCTGCGCAATGTCACCGAAATGCAGCGGCAGCAATTCGGGGGAGAATTAGATGATGAGTTTATGGGATTTATCCGGGAGCAGGTATGGGAAAACCTCGTGAACGAGATCCTGCTTGAAGAAGAAATCCGGCGCCGGGGAATTCAGGTAACCGACGATGAGATAGTCAACTGGGTCTATGGCGAGAATCCTCCTCAGTTCCTGCAGCAGCAATTTACCGATGAAGAGGGGAATTTCAACCGTGCGGCATACGATATGGCGCTGACCGATCCCCGCAATCGCGAACAGGTAATGCAGCTTGAACAGATGCTTCGTCAGCAACGAAAGCAGGAAAAACTGCAAAGCCTATTGATGTCGTCAATCCGTGTTACTGAAGGTGAAATACGTCAGCGTTTTAAAGAACAAAACGTGCGGATGGACGTGCAATATGTTGCTCTTGATCCGAATCGTTTGTTCCCGACAAGTCGGGATGAAATAACCGTTACGGATGAAGAGATTCAACGGCATTACAATGCGAATCCGGAAAAATTCAGGAGTCCGCCGCAGCGGAATCTTGAATTTGTAACATTCCCGTTTGTACCGTCGACTGCGGATACAAACGATGTGGTTCGTGAGATTGAACATTTTATGCAGCGAATTGAAGAGGGAGAGGATTTCCTCGATCTTGTTGAGAATTATTCTCACACCCCGTTTGCGGATGCTTTCTTTAAACCGGGTGAATTATCACCCGGCAAGGAGCGGGTTGTGTTTGGCGGTGAACCGGGCGACATAGTGGGACCGGTATTTGATGATGACGGAGCACATCTTATCAAGATAATCGATACGCGAACAGGGCGCGATGAGTTTGTGCGGGCTCAGCATATCCTGCTTCGTTTTGATGAAGATAAGGACAGTGCTGAGGTGTGGCAGCAAGCCAATGGGTTGATTTCACAATTACGTGACGACGCCGACTTTGCCGGGTTTGCGCGCGAGTATTCCGCAGATCCCGGTTCGGGACAGCGCGGCGGTGATCTCGGCTGGTTCGGCAGAGGGCGAATGGTTCCGCCGTTCGAACAGGCTGCATTCGGCGCGCAGGTCGGCGAGATAGTCGGTCCGGTAGAGTCACAGTTCGGAGTACACATAATTAAAGTGAACGATCGTACGAACCGGGAAGTGAAGTTCGCTACCATCCATTTACCGATAGAGTTGACTGCATTTACCCGTAACGAGATTTTCGATCTGGCCTCGGACTTTGCGCACGTTGCAGACCGCGGAAATTTCCACGAAGAGGCAGAGTACTTCGGACTTGAGGTTCAGGAAACCGGATTCTTTTCTAAAAACGGAATTATACCGGGTATCGGAAAGAGTGAACCGGTCATGCGCTTTGCATTCGAACATCGTGCGGGACGTGTCAGCGACGTGCTCGAAGTGAGTAACGGATACGGTGTAATCAAGATCGTTGATGCAAAAAGAGAAGGGGTTAAGCCGCTCGACGAAGTACGCTCGCAAATCAGAGCAGATCTCGTCAGAGAGAAAAGGTGGGAGAAAGCACGCGAACGAGCACAGGAAATATACAATAAGCTTGAGGGAAGATCGTTGACGGAGATAACCGGTATCGATTCCGACGTCCGGATACAGACCGCACGCGATATCGGTATTAACTCAAGCATATCCGGCGTCGGCAGGGACAACAAGTTCATCGGTGCGGCATTAGGGCTGCAGCCGGGAACTGTGTCGCGGCCGGTTGAAGGCTCTCGTCATTTTTATCTGATCGAAGTTACACGGCGTACCGAATTTGACGAAGAGATGTATGCCGATCAACGGGACAACTTAAAAGAGCAGATATTACAATCGAAACGCCAACAGTTCTTTACGCAGTGGCTCGAAGGGTTGCGCGAGGATGCAACGATCGTGGATAACCGGTATATGTTCTACCGGTGATCAAATGCTAGTATAATGTGCGGCGAACATACTTATAAACGGGGCGTTCTCTAACGTCCCGTTTTTTATTTTTTATCCCAAATTTTCATATATTTTAAGTTATGACACGAATCACAATAGCCCTCCCTGAAACGTTCGTTTTCTCGACAACGATCCCTGTCCGCATTACCGATATCAATTACGGAGGTCATCTCGGAAACGATGCGCTGCTTTCAATAATACATGAAGCACGCCTGCAATTTCTGAAAAGCTTAGGTTATTCCGAGATTAATATCGAGGGACGAAGCATTATCATGGCGGATGCGGCAGTCGTTTATAAGGCGGAGGTCTTTTATGGCGATACGCTTCGTGTCGATATTGCGATAACCGATCTTCAGCGAATGAGCTGCGATATCCTCTACCGGGTTGCAAACGAAGCTTCAGGTAATGAGGTCGCACGCGCAAAGACCGGTGTTGTCTTCTTTGATTATAATGCACGAAAACCCGTTACTGTACCGGATACATTTCGTGAACAGTTCGAATAATAACTTCTCATTCATAATGGATCTCAAGGATTATATAATGTACATCGTATTATTTATTGTGCTCGTCGTGGCGGCAGCTCCGGTATCAGCGGATCAAAACGATACACATGTCTTGATAGTGTACTATTCAATGACAGGGAACACAGAGGAAATGGCGCGAGCCGTTGCGGAAGGGGTGGGGTCGGTTGATGGTGCCGTTGCGGTGCTTAAAACAATTGATGAAGTGGAGAAAGACGATTTAATTCGCGCCGATGGGATCATCCTCGGTTCGCCGAGCTATTACGCAAACGTTGCAACACCGATGAAGAACTTCATTGATAAGTGGTATTTCGACTATGAACTGCCGTTGTTTGATAAGGTGGGGGGTGCATTCTGTTCGGGCGGCAGCAGAACCGGCGGACAGGAGCTGGTTGTTATCTCAATGCTTATGGCAATGATGAACAACGGCATGATCGTCGCCGGTCCGCTCTACGAAGCGTGGGGAACGTTCGGTGCAACGTCGGTGACGGAGACACCGCCTCACGACGGTGTAGACAAGTACGAACTCGGCGACTGCCGGCTGTTGGGGCAGCGAGTAGCCAGCATTGCAAAGCGGATGAATGCATTGCGTTAATATTAGACGGCAGCGAATCGAGGGAGATTATGTTCAACAAGGCATATTTATATAATGTGAAACATGAAATACATTTTCTCTGTTCCTGTATTAGCCCTATTTTTTTTAGCATGTGAAAATCCGATCACTTTTGTTTGGGATGTGAATGTCGAAACCGATGCAGCGGAATATACACTGCCTGCAACAGCCGCGGTAACGGTACGCAATGATTCAGAGAGTCCGGTCGATATTCGTATGTGTAATGGTGGAGTGTATTTTATGTTACAGCGACAGGTCGGCGTTGAATGGAACACTGTATATACGGCGGAGTGCCCGGATGAAGAGATGTTCGAGACACTGCCGGAGCGGCAGTCAATACAATTCACCGTAGATCTTTCCGTACTCGATAATGAAGAAGATAGTGCAGGTACCTATCGGATTGAAATTATTGTATACCCCGGAAATGATCGTCGGGTGAAGTTACCTGAGAATATGAGAATATCCAACACATTTATCATAACAGAAACCGATGGCGGGGAGAATAATTCATGAAAGATACCCTTCGCTCGTTGTGGATATGGACGTCTGCCGTCATCCTTATTATTATCTGGTTTCCAATGCTTGCAATTGTACGATTATTCGATCGTGATCCGGTGCGTTACCGAACAGGACGAATGTTTCGCCGGCTTGGAGCAATGATGACGAAAGCAAATCCGCTTTGGACACTAAAAATATTCGGCGAGACGATATCCGATGTCCGCCGTCCGTATGTTATCGTGAGTAATCATCAGTCGATGGCGGATGTGCCGATAATAGCCAACTTACCATGGGAAATGAAATGGCTTACAAAAATCGAGTTGTTCAAGCTGCCGGTTATCGGATGGATGCTTCGGATGTCGGGGGATATACCGGTTGACCGGAAGAACAAACGAGCTGCGGCGCAGGCATTTGTAAAAGCATCCCGGTATTTATCGCAAAAGTGTTCGGTAATATTTTTCCCCGAAGGAACACGTTCACCGGACGGACTGGTACATAAGTTTGCCGACGGTGCGTTTCAACTTGCGATACGTGAGCAGGTGCCGGTATTGCCTCTCGTTGTTGAAGGTTCCCGCGACTGCCTGCCGAAACGGTCGTGGAAGTTTGGAAAACCGAAGGAGATATTGTTAAAGGTATTGCTGCCGGTTGAAACCGTCGATCTTAATTCGGGTGATACGGAGAATCTTCGGGATCGAATACGAAATCTTATTATCGAGCAGATAGCTGAATGGCGCGGAGTCGATCCGGCGGAAGTCGATGCACTTCAATTGCCATCATGATAGCCTTTGTGGTCAGCTCTACCGACAAAATGTACCTGTTTCACTTTACCGAAAGGAGATAACATGGAACAATTGCTCCAGGATCTCGAAGCCTATCTATGGTCGTTCGGATTCATCGCCGCCGCAATTATTATCGGTTTATTCGTTCATTATATTGTTTTTCAGGCTGTACGCCGCATTGCACGGAGACGGAATCAGGTGCTGGATAAATCGGTACTGAAACATCTCCGGGCGCCGCTTCGATTGCTCATGCCGATGCTTGCGGTACGTATAAGCGTACCGGCTCATTCATTGAATCTGCCGGCGGAGACAGTCGACTATCTCGCCATTGTTATCAGTACGTTCATTATTATATCCGTTGCATGGTTATTGATACGACTGACGGGCGTGCTGGAAGATATTATTCTTCAACGTTATAAGATCGACGTTGCCGATAATCTCGAAGCACGAAAAATATTCACGCAGGTGGATATTGTCCGTAAGATTCTCATCTTTGTGATTTGTATTTTTGCACTTGCCGCGGTATTGATGAATTTTGAGAACTTTCGTCAGATCGGTACAAGTTTACTTGCTTCCGCGGGAGTTGCTGGATTGATTATCGGTTTTGCCGCACAGCGAACCATTGCAAATGTGCTCGCGGGTTTTCAGATCGCACTCACACAACCGATCCGTATCGATGACGTCGTGATCGTTGAGAATGAGTGGGGGCGAATCGAGGAGATAACGCTCACCTATGTTGTTGTTGCGATATGGGATATGCGCAGACTTGTACTGCCGATAAGTTATTTTATAGAGCAACCGTTTCAGAACTGGACGCGTACATCGGCAGATATCCTGGGTACGGTATTTCTTTATGTCGACTATACGGTACCGATTGATGAGATCCGTCGGGAACTTGCCAGGATCCTGAAGGAGTCGGAACACTGGGATGGTAAAGTGTGGCGGCTGCATACGACCGATGCAAAAGAGCATACAGTCGAGATACGTGCGTTAATGAGTGCGCCGGATTCCGGGGCAGCCTGGGAGCTGAGATGCGAAGTTCGTGAAAAGATGATCGATTTCATTCAGAAAAAATACCCTGAGGGTTTACCAAAGTTCCGTACAGAAGTCCGGAATGGATTTTTAATTGATAGTACAAAATCTACTCGTTTACGGGGCGGGAAATGAATATTCAACCGAATTATTTGTTATTTAATCAGATAATGCATAATTTTTGTATTCAACATTATTAACAAGCCCAGAGACCATCCTCATGCCCGGTTGCAGATTTGCAATTCCTATAGTTGCATTCTTATATTTTCTCGCGGGTTGTGAACCCGAAGAACAAATCGTCGATCTGCCCGATATACTCGAACGGGGAGAATTAAGGGCAATTACCGGCTATAGCCCGCTCAGCTATTTTATCTATCGCGGGCAGCCGATGGGATATGAATATGAGCTGCTGCAGATGTTAGGTGAACATCTGGAGATACCGGTCGATATAAAGCTCGCTCGTGACATTGATGAGATGATCGGGATGCTTAACAATGGTGAGGGTGATCTGATCGCGTATAGTCTGACCGTTACTGCTGAACGTCGTGAACGT
>PWJF01000244.1 GCA_003560935.1 Ignavibacteriales bacterium | reverse complement strand
TGCAAGATGAAGTTTCTCAAATAACCTGAAATGAAAGAATGTCTCCTGCAACGATCGACCGTCGATTTGAACAGCGGGGTCCGCTCGCACGCGACGGGACCGAACTCGATGTCGTTATCGTCGGTATTTCCAGTGAAAGTTTTAAAACAGCCCCTGACCCGTATCCCTTCCCCCGACATTATTACGCTCGTGCAATCCACAATCTGAACAAACTCGGCACAAAAGTAATCGGCATCGACCTTGTCTTCGATATACCGGTATATCAGGATCCCGCTCAGGATCAAACGCTGTATACTATGATAAAAGAGGCAGGCAATGTCGTTCTTGCAGGAATTATTCGCGGCATCGAACGGCGCGGCGAAGCCGAAGCAGTCATAGTCCAGGAAGAGGATACTTTCGGGAACATTTTCTTCACCGCAGACAGCTCGCTCGGTTTTGTGAATATGCGTAGAGATCCGGACGGGGTTATTCGCCGTTATCCGGTCACGATGCTGACACACGGCGGTGTACGGATGCTGCCCTCGTTTGGTACGGCAATCATTAACAGATATGATGGACGTGATCCCCTATCGCAGCCGAATATACTCGACGATACGTTCATCCTCGGCGAACGGACTATCCCCCGTATATCCGAAACTACGAATATCAACTATTACGGTCCGTCAGGAACTTTTACACAATTCGATTTAATCGATGTAATTGATGACGAAACGTTTACAACCCTCGATGAAATTCGTTACGGGGTCGATCTCGATATCTTCTATGACTTTGTGGAGACAAATCCGTTTAATGATAAAGTCGTGCTTATCGGTCCGCTGTATCCCGAATCACAGGATTTGCATCCTGTGCCGGTCCATCCTCAGGGTTCGCCGGATTTCAATGAGATGTACGGGGTTGAGATCCATGCCAACATGATACAGACGATGATCGACGATAATTACCTGATAGCACCCCCAACTACTACGAATGCCGTTATCGTTATTCTAACCGCATTCGTGATATTCATGTTGATCTCGATCATCAAAGCAATTAAATATCGTCATCAGTACCTTTTGGAATTTCTTGCAATAATACTGACAGCCGGAGCTATATATTTGATCTTCTCTATCGGTGATTGGTACTTTATAAACAAAAATATCATTCTCCCCGTCACCGGACCCGTTGCTTCCGTAATCCTCGGCTATTTCGGTTCTGCTATTCACCAGTACCTAACGGAACGTCGCCAGAAAGAAATCGTGAAATCGATATTCAGTCACTATGTGAGTCCGGCCATTGTAACCGAACTTCTGAGCGATCCCGAAAAACTTCAACTTGGCGGTGAGAAGAAAGAACTGACCGTACTCTTCAGCGATATTGCCGGGTTTACCTCTATATCCGAGGGTCTTCAACCGGAGAAACTCGTTGAGCTTTTAAACGAATATCTCGATGCCATGACAGATATCATTATTAGAAATAAGGGGACACTGGATAAATACGAAGGTGATGCCATTATGGCATTCTGGGGAGCGCCGGTATCACTGCACGATCATGCGCTCCACGCATGTATGTCTGCATTGCAGATGCAGAATGCACTCAAAGAACTTCGAAGTGTTCAAAGATCCGGGAAAAAACATCTCGAAATGCACGTACGTATCGGTATAAATACCGGCGAGATGATCGTCGGCAATATGGGTGGTAAAGAACGATTCGATTACACAGTGATCGGAGACAGCGTAAACCTCGGTGCACGTTTGGAAACGGCAAATAAGAAATACGGGACAAATATTATAATCAGCGAAAATACATACAAGCATGTGAATGACCTCGTGATCGTGCGTGAGCTGGATGCTATCGTTGTTAAAGGGAAAACCCAAATCACACGCATATACGAGTTGATAGGAATGCGTGACGACGGAATCGCGGACAGCGAACGACAGAAAGTACAGCTTTATAATGATGGGATCAAACTATACCGTGACCGCCGGTGGGAAGAGGCAATCGACCACTTCACAGAATTGACCAGTCGGTATCCCGATGATATCCCCTGCCGGATATATCTCGAGCGCGCACAACAATACCGTGATAATCCCCCTCCCGACGACTGGGATGGAATTACAGTAATGGAATCAAAGTAATTCAGTTAATGTAATTCTTCTCTCCCGCCCGTATCGCTGCGGAAAGATGGTTCTCACGCGGGGGAAGGGGACAACTATATCGTTCATTGTACACGCAATACGGGTTATACGCATCATTAAAATCGATCAACACAACTCCCGGATATTCTTCCAAAACATCCAGATACCTGCCGCCGCTGTACGTTTCGGTCCCTGAAGTCGCATCTTTGAACGGTATGAAAATGTACTGCTCGAGTTCCGTCCCGCGATGTGCGGTAAACTTATATGCATGGAGGCGTGCTTGCTCTCCATCGACGGTAAAATCAATGTACCCGTAGCGAATTGCTTCACGGTCATCTCCCGTGGTGGTCCCGATCGTGATTATTTCCGGATCGCTGTATGTATATAACCGTGCTCTGAAAACAAGGTCAAGCTTTACCGGATAATAATCGAGTCCGGTAAATATCTCCCGTTCGTCTTCTTTAAGCGGTGAATTGGAGCTCTCAACCATCCATTCGTCTTTATAATGACGAACACCGTTAATACTATCGACATATGCTTGTTGATCTTCTTCCGTTTCAAAAACAGGTTGTGCAAGCGCTTCACGTATTGCCCGTTCCTGCGGATCCTCAACGCAACCTGAATTAAACAGGAATACAAAAAAAAGTATGCCGGTGACGATAAATGAAGTGAGTTGTGTCATAAATAGGTCCCCGAGATTAATCCGTTCTTCTTGCAAATCGGTCTTCCGAAAGTGTGATACGCAGTGATATACGGTGTGTATTACCAAGCTCACCCGTACCGTCAAATTGAGCGAATGAATAATCAATATCCAGTTTGGGAAGATGGACACCTGCGCCGAGGGTGAGATTACCAAGATCGTTGTATCCGGCGCGCAGCGCAAAGAGATTACGGACACCGTATTCCAATCCCGCATGAAAATCGACACTAACCGGACCAAAACTCAGGTTCGAAGCAAACGTGCGGTTCTCAAAACGGAAATCGAGATCAACAAGCGGAATGAACTGTCCGCCGAATGCCTCAAACATGTAGCCGCTTCCGACCTTGAGTGTCGGCGAGACAAGGTCATTGGTGCCGGTGTTCCATGCAACAAGTGTTGTTGTAATATCCTGGGCGTTTACTCCGAGATATAGGTTACCGGCCGGGTTGTACCATAACCCGACATCAAAACCGATGCCGGTAGCGTGAAACTCCATGAAATCACGCCGGACAAATTTTATATTAAATCCGTACGAGAGCCGTTCGCTCCGGCGCATGCTGTATGTAAGATACACAACCCAATCAGCCCAGCTATGCTCGGTTATCTGATCATAATCGAGCCGTGCTGCATCATCGAGAATTCCCCCTCCGGTGTAATCGATGAGCGCATTGCGGGTATCGGGTATACCGTCGATGCCAAGACGCATCACACTTATACCGACACTCGCATTCGACCCATACGGAAGGGCAATCGCTCCGTAATCGTAATTCATCAAATTCCCGAATCGCTCGTCGTGCATCAAAATGATTTCGGGATAGGTGATCCGGGAGAGTCCGGCCGGATTCCAGTAGCCGGCAGTCACGTCATGTGCTATCGCAACGTATGCACTTCCTAAACCGAGGGCACGTCCACCGACCCCGATCGAAATGAATTCGCCGGCATATTTACCGATACCGAAACTTCCCGCACCGGCGGTGGCGGGTATCAATACTGCTGCAAACGCCAGAATTAAAATCTTTTTCACGTATCACACGCCTTTTGGTTAAGTTGACAATATAACAATGTACAAAAAAAGACTTTTTGTTCCAATATCAAAGCATGCCGTTCCGTTTCCGGAGAAACCATTCGATACTGAAAAACAGTATCAATGTCGCCAGTGCTGCGGGGAGATTCCAGAGCTGGTAATCTGTTGATGCCGTGTGTGCACGGGATTCGAAAGTATCGATTTTTCGCAGCACTTCTTCAAGCCGATCCCTTTCATCCTGGTGAATATACATACCTCCGGTTATCGCAGCAAGCTGCCGCATCACCCCGATATTCATTCTGGTATCCCGAAACTCCAGATTCAACTCACCGACGAAAAACCGTCCGTCGTCCCTCCCCAATTCTGTATCTTCGTATTTTGCAATTCCTTCAAATTCGTAATCGCCTTCGGGAAGCGGATTGAGTCTCCCCTCATATCTGCCGTGTCCCCGGGGAGAGAGAATCGTTTCATAGGTACTATCATCAGAGCGTACGATAACGCGTATCTCTGCATTGGGAAGCGGACGGTATTGCTCATCGTACACCTGTCCGATAAATTCGATCGACTCGCCGGTATGATATTGTTCCTTTGACGCCGTGATACGAACCCGGTCTTCATCATCATCCGTTGTTAGCCATTGTACAAGATTCAGCATCATATTGTCATATAGTTTCACGCCGTCGACAGGACCGCGTCCCATCATTCTCCACCGCCAGACGCCGTAACCGAGTATCGCCGCCGATCTTCTGCCGCCGACGGATCGTATTACCAGAAACGTATCATCGAGCGGTGCGGTTTGCAAACGGTGCGTAATCAACGTTTCCGAGCCGGGACGTACTACATAACGGTTCATCGTTCTGAATATAGGAGGCAATGCACTCCATTCAATATTGGTTCGTTCATCACCGAAACGGAACATAGAATGCGCCGTCTGTTCTTCAGGTACGCGAACAAATGTCTGACTCTCAACAAGCCGTGTTCGCTCCACGACAACCGGTAGCACTCTGTCTATTCGCTGTACATCGGCCCGGATACTCTCTATAAACAACACCGGTTTATTTTCATCTTCTATAATAGACAGTACAGTATTCACAAGACCTGACGGCGATTCGTTTGTGGGAAAACCGGCAAGAATGATCAGATCCGCCTCACGCAATCGTACTTCGGCCGGTTCTTCACCGATGAACGATCCGCCGGCGCTCTGTATCGATATGGTGACATCCACCGTTTCGTCGCTCTCCAGTGTCCGGCGCAGGAATACAACATCCTGTGTCGGCGCCCCTGCGAGCAACAACACCCGCATTCTTCTGTCGATTACCCGAACGTAAAACGATTGGTGATTGTTTTCATAGGTTACCTCATCCGGCAGCTCCTGGACGCTGACCGTATATCGTTTGGTCCCCTCTTCTTGCGGACGGAAAGAAAATAATAATTCGTAATCGGCAGTTCCTTCTTCGAGAGTAATCGTCTTCTCTTCGATGATATTATTTTCATCCGAAAGCGTTACTGCAACGCGTTCGCCGCCGAAACCGGAGCTGCGAACCCGTACATCGACGGGAGCTTCGGTATGCAGATCCGCAATTTCATTTGCGATGACGCGTGAGATCAACACATCCCTCTGTTCGAGCGAATCGCCAATACCGACAGTGAATAACGGCATACCCAGCCGTTCCGCCTCGTATACCGGCCGCGGTCCGAAGTTATAATTTCCGTCGGAGATAAGCACACCGAGCTGTACGTTCTCACGATCCCGTATCTCGCGAAGCTTTTTCATCGCAGCATCGATGTTCGTGGCAGGACCGTCGAGTTGAAAACTATCGGGATGAAATGCGGCGATTTGATCGGCTTCACCTGCAAATCGCATGGTAGTTAGTTTGTTTTGCCGTTCGAGGCTGTTCAATATATCGTTAGCTAATACACGTTCAACAATTTCGGCGCGATCTCCCGCGCCGTCGACAAGACGCATGCTTTTGGAATCATCGACCACAAGTGCAACACGGGGCGGCGTTTCGGTTCGTGTCACGACGGTAAGCACCGGTTCAAAAAAGATCATTAAAACGGCAATGAGACCGGCGGTGCGCAGAAATATCAGGACAGCCTTCAATCCACCTGGTATGGGCGGTACCGTAACCCGGTAAATGTAATACGAAACTGCCGCGATAATAAGTGCAAGAATACCGAATAACACCGGATTTGTTTGTAATGCAAGTGACAGATCAGGCATGTATATTTACCGTTACCTTACTCTCGTTCAAGATCCTGCAGTAATTCAAAATATCGTCGTATCAATTGTTCGTAGTCGCGTGAATATCCTTCGCGTACGGCACGAAGCATATCCTCGCGCAATCTGTCACGTCCCTCCTGTGTTGATAGGTCGATTTCGGGCGGACTATCTCTTAAAATTTGATCGGCGACGCGTCCTTCACGCCGTTCTTCATAATCCCGTTCGCGGATTGAGCGCTGAGCATCGAGCAAACGGCTCAGGATGCGCTCCTGCCGCTGAATTGTTTCAGGCTGCAATTCATCGGCCGACAAGCCGCTCACAACTTCGCGCATCTCCTGCTCGATACGTTCGAGATCACCGAGAATTCTTTCACGCGCACTTGTCCCTTGCATTTCACGCTGCAACTCTTCAAGCGATCGCCGTACAGCTTCCTGTTCCCTCGCGAGCCGGGCCATCTGCGCCCGCTGCTCCATAGACATTTGTCCTTCGCCAAGCTCTCCTGTTTCAATATTGATTTGTTGCTGTTGTCCCGCCATATTCTGCAGCTGCTGCAAAAAACCCTGCATACCCCCCTGTCCGCCTCCCTGCATCATCGCCTGAAGGGATTGTTGTAACAACAGCGACGCTTCATTCAGCGAGCCCATCGCCCCCTCCTGCCGCTGGGATGCCTGATTGCCGCTCCGCGCATCAAGCCGGTCGAGCGCCTCCTGCATTTGCTGGAATGAACGTCCGATCGCCCTTCCCATGTCGGGTGTAATTGCGAAGGTCTTTTGCGACAGCGCAACGAGATCATCGACGACATTGCTCAGATCGGACATCACCTCGCTTTGCGTTCGCGCGTTATCGCGGAACAATTGTGAGTTGGGTTCGAGCGAGCGTGTATCGTCCCGAAGATCCTCCTGTCGTTTCGAAAGTTCGTTAATATTTCGCAACGCCCGCCGCATTTCGTTAACGATCTGACGTATCTGATCTTCGAGCAGCGACTGCTGCATTTGCGCAATATTCTGCTGCATCTGACCGAGGTCTTGTTGAAGCTGGCCGTGTTGCTGCTGAGCTTGCTGCATATTTCCCTGCTGCAATTGCTGCTGCATTTGTTCGATCTGCTGCTGCATTTCAGCGGCGGTCATATCATCCATAGTCTTCTGCAAATCGTCCAGCGACATCTCGGTGGGGAATTCTTCCATCCGGTTCTGCAGATCGGCAAGCTCTTCCATCATGCGTTCGAGCTGACGTTTTAAATCTTCGAGCTGCTGTTCAAGATGTCGTGCCTTGTCGGGATCGGCTTCATCCATCCCTGCCATCTCTTCTTCGACGGTTTTCTGCTCTTAGACCATCTGCTCGGCCCGCTTGAGCAGCTGGTCTACCTTTTGTTCAATCTGTACCCGTTTTAAGAGATTCAACGTGCGCTCGAGCGATTGGCGGAATTGCTCCTCGTTGAACGACATGTTTCTCATTGCTTCACGAAGCTCGTTGGGATCCATTCGGTCCATCGCTTCGCGAAGTTTCTCCATCGCTTTTCTGAATTCCGGATCGGTAAGTTGTTGGTATAATTCCTGAAGCTCGAGATACTTTTCGAGAGTTTCATGCGAGAGTATATTGTGACGCTGCATTTCGTCGACCATCTCCTCGAGGTCTTGATCCATCTGTTCGAGATTTTGCTGGAGTTCTTCATAGCGGTCAAGCACATCCTTCATCCGCTGCTCGCGTTCCCAGTTCATCTCGTGCTGCGCAAGCTGTAGCTCTTTCCGGATATCATCAAGCTCACGTCTGAGTTGTTCCGCTTCATCGACCGAGTATTCAAGATCATCACGCGATTTCGATTGCCGTTGATCCATTCCGGCAAACACTTCATCGAGCGACGGCAGTCTGAAAATATAGGTTTCGCTTTCTCCTCGTTTCTGACCGCTGACGGTATCGTTATCGTATACAACGGCGTAATAGCTAACCACGTCTTCCGGCGCCAATCTCATATGCTGCCGCACTTCCCAGAGATACTCGACGATTTCATCGTTTGAAGCATTCGACGGAATAGGTATATCAATGTACGAGTATTCGGCGTGCGGAGGTTCGTAGCGTGATTGCTTCAGCCGGTAGCCGAGTTGTAATCTTGTAAAGCCGAAATCATCCTGAATGCGAAATATCATAGGCAGGCGAAGATTCTCATCGATATTCTTATCGCGACCGGGTTTAACAATTGATATAATCGGATATTCATCCTCAACCATCCGGATAGTATACTCTATCGGATCTTCATTTTGTATTCCGTTTGTATCTTCAAGCAGTATGTGATAGCGGTCGTCACGGTCGACTGTGAACTGTGTACGTGCGTTCCTTCCGTCGATATCCATCGCAACAGGATCGCGTTCCCTGAAGATTATCTTTGCATCGACGAGATCTTTGTTTGATGCAATTTCAATTGTAGCGCGTGTTCCGCGGATTGCAGTTACATTTCCCGCATTCCCATCGAGCGAACGTGCGGGTAGTGCGGTATATGACGGATAATTGAGCGTGATTTGCAAACTGCGAATCGACGGACGGTCGTGCACGGTAATAGTATGTTGCGAAGTTTTCTGATCTTTACGCCCGGCATAATACTCCGTCGTGCGCCGGAGTTGATTTAACGAATGTGCAAATGTGGTTCCGGATT
>PWJF01000415.1 GCA_003560935.1 Ignavibacteriales bacterium | reverse complement strand
CTGCCATCGACTTTTCTCGCCGGCTCCGGGCATTTTGCAGGATCCAGCGGATAGCAAGCGCAGTGCTGCGCTCCTGTCGTACTTCAGTCGGCACTTGATACGTCGCCCCTCCGACACGCCGTGCGCGAACCTCAATCATTGGCCGTACGTTCGAAACGGCCTTCTTAAAAACTTCAATTCCCGGTTTATTTACCCGCTCTTCGATAATATCTAAGGCATCGTAAATAATATTCTGTGCAATCGATTTCTCACCCCGCATCATAACAGAGTTGGTAAATTTCGCAACCAGAAAATCACTAAATTTCGGATCCGGTTCAATATGTCGTTTTGGTGCTCGTCTCTTTCTCATACGGTAACTACATTACGCTGCTGATTGTTTCGGTTTTTTCGCCCCATATTTCGATCGACCGCGACGACGATCTTCCACCCCCGCCGTATCCAGAGCACCACGAATAATGTGATACCTGACACCGGGCAAGTCCTTGACACGTCCGCCGCGAATCATAACAATCGAGTGCTCCTGGAGGTTGTGTCCCTCGCCGGGAATATACGCAGATACTTCAATACCGTTTGTAAGTCTGACACGCGCCACCTTCCGAAGCGCCGAATTCGGTTTTTTCGGAGTCGTTGTATACACGCGTGTACAGACGCCGCGCTTCTGAGGGTTCGATTTCAGAGCCGGTGATTTACTTGATGTCTTTATAACTTTTCTGCCTTTTCTGACTAACTGATTGATCGTCGGCAACAATAACCTCGGTTTTGAATTAGTATTCGCGGTTTCAAACTTAAACAGAAAATTAATATACAAAAAAATAAATGTAGTGTCAAGCATTTTTAGGGTATTTACTCGTGTACAGCGATATTAAAATCGCCCTCATAATTTGCCAATTCCCATAAATTCAGATAGGCAAGCCGGACGATTCTGGTCATCTTCTCGAAGTTAATTTTATCCACCGTATCGGTCGGTTGGTGATAATCCTCGTGAAATCCGGTGAAAAAAAAGGATACCGGGATACCGCCTCTTGCAAAGGGGACGTGATCGCTACCGCCTCCGGTGACATCGGTGACCCGCATATCGATATCGAGGCCTGTATGCTCGTTGTTCTTTTTTGTAATACGTTCAAGCATTGGTAATTGCTCGGACACCGTAACGGACACCTGATTGGTATTATCCGCGGCATGTATACCGGCGTTCGGATTGCTCCTGTCCCGTCTGTCCTGTCTCGATTGAACCAGCAAAATTCCCGCAGCTCCTTCCTCACGCAAACGGGACAACCGCGCTCTCAGACCGGCGTAACGGGTTCTCTGACCGGATTTATTCCAAACGAGCGAATCGTCATCTTCTCTGGGAACACCCTGCAAAAGGAGAACGATCCTGTCCTTTATGGTTACATTCTTAAGTTCATGATAATCCTCTTCCGGGACATCCAAACCGTAGCCGGCAAATACAACCGGTGCGGTTATGCTTATATTTTCCCGTACACCGAATCCTATATCGAAATCCACTTCATACGAGAAGTCCGTCGAATAAATGGCATCGCCTTCCCGGGTATCGATCGTCAACGTGCTGGCTGGAAGCGATGCGTATTCGATCACATCGAATTCTTGAAAGTAACTCGGACCCTGCCAACCGCTGATATCGAGATCGTCACCGACCGGACGCAAGCCCCACATTCGAAAGAGGGCGGCCGCGTATTCAGCGGTCAGCTCCGCACCCCGTTCCGTAGCTTCTCTTCCCTCGAAAAAGACTATTGCGATTCATAAAAATCCTCCCGCCAAAGTAAATGGTTATTTTTCACATAACCGTTAATAGTTAATCGTGCTACCCTCTTGATTAATCAATAATCAAGAGTCAACAATAAATAATCAATCATTATCCCTATCCTCCTCCAAACAATCCCACAAGAAACAGGCTCAATTGCGGAATATACGTTATAATCAACAAGGCAATCAGGTAAATGATCAGGAACGGAAAGGTGGCTTTGTATAATTGAATTACAGTTTCTTTAAAGCGGTAACTCGAAATAAACAAATTTATCCCCACCGGAGGTGTGAAATACCCTATCTCGAGATTTGCAAGAAAGATAATCCCGAGATGTACAGGATGAATCCCAAATTCCTGTGCAATAGGAAGAATCAGAGGAACGACGACGATGATTGCCGAAAAAATATCCATCATCGCACCGACGCCCAAAAGAAAAATGTTCAGCAATATGAGAAAAACAATCTTGTTATCGATATACTGCTCGATGAACGCGAACATTTGAGCAGGGACTTGTTCATCGATCAGGTAGTTTGTTAATCCCATCGCGCTGCCGAGAATAATAAGAATCGCGCCGACGAGCACCATACTTTCACGCATCACCTTGGGGACCTCGCGAATTTTCAGATCTCGATAAATTAATACCTCAACAATCAATACATAAAATGCGGTCATTGCCGCCGCTTCGGTAACGGTAAAAAATCCACCATAGATACCGACAATTATGATGAGCGGTAACGGTAATTCCCAGGCGGCCGAACGAACCGAAGCAAGCACATTCTTAACGGAGAACGCCGTTCGCTCGATGCCGAATTCTATTCCTTTATATGCATTATAAACTGCCAGTAAACCGATAATCAACAACCCGGGAACAATACCGGCGAGAAACAACTGATCGACGCTGACGCCGGCGACAAAACCATACAATATAATCGGCAGACTCGGGGGGAATAATAAACCGAGACTTCCCGATGAGGTCATTAATCCAAGAGAGAACTTTTTACTATAATTCTCCTTGATCATTATCGGCACGAGAATACCGCCGAGTGCAACGATCGTTACGCCCGAAGCTCCGGTAAAGGCGGTAAAAAAAGCGCATGAGAACAATGCGACAACCGCCAGTCCGCCAGGCATCCAGCCGAACAGCGCACGTGCAACTCCGACCAGCCGCTGTGGTGCATTGCTCTCGGCAAGCATATACCCCGCAAATGTAAAGAGGGGAATAGCGATGAGCGTCGGTGATGCGGAGAGTCGATACAACTCTATAATAACCGCCATCGTATCGATACCGGCGGCGTGAAAGCTAACAAGGGCGATTGCAGCGATGATGATGAACAGCGGTGCGCCGAGCAGTGCAAGGATAATAAAGAGAAGTCCGAGCAAGATTGACTCAAGCATCCCGCACCTCCTCCATTTCGGACACTTGACGCTTACCGGTTATTAATTCTATAATATCCTCGAGCACCTTAACGGCAAAACGCAGCATCATTAAACCGAAGCCGAGCGGGATGATGAGTTGAAAGATCCATCTTTGAATATCGAGTAACAGTATACCGCCGAACTCCATTTCATCCACGAGGAAACGGTATGATGCATCGGTGAGATAGTAACAAACAATAATGGAAGCGATACCGGTGACGACCCCGGCGATCTTTTTCCCCTTTTCGGAAAGAATTTTGGTCAGTGCATCTATAGTGATATGTCGTTTTTCACCCGTAGCGACGATCGCTCCGAGAAACGCAACCCAAACCACAACATGTCTGAGGAATACATCACCCCAGAGAATGCTCGTCGAAAAAAGGTTACGCAGCACAACCTGGGTAAATCCCATAAAGAGCATGACTGCAAGGAGTGTAACCAAAATTGCAGCCGCAATTATCCCCAGAATCGAATCTATGCCGCGTATGACTTTCATTCAGTCTGCGCGGCTTTTTGTGAGCGATACTCCTCAATTGTCGATTCAACGGCATTCATAAATTCCCGTGTATATAGTTTTCCGACCAGATTGCGCCGCGCCTCTCTTCCCATCGCTTCATATTGTTTAATCTCTTCCTGCGGCGGACGGTCAAGTATTTCTACTCCGGATTCGGCTATAATCTCTATCGATTGCTCATTTTCTTTTCTGCTGATCTGTGTGAGTTCTGCCATGTATTTTTCTCCGTTTCGGAGAAGTATTTCCTGAAGATCCCCGGGCAGCCGGTCGAAAAATCTTCGTGATACAAGTACAGCGCCCGCTGAATCCGCAATCGGGAGGTTGAGCATATAGCGGACGCGCGTAAACCATTGCAAGGCAAGCGCTGCCATGGGCGGTGTATACACAGCATCGATCATACGGGTTTGCAGTGAAGTCATAACTTCGGTAATCGAGAGGGGGACGGGATTTACATTGAGAGATTTAAACGTAGCTTCTGCGACCGGATCGCCTTCCCACATCCACATTCTCACGCCGCGCATATCTTCCGATCGTTTGACCGGAACATTTGAGAAAACATATACAAACCCGACCTCCGCCCAGCCGAGCAGGACGTAACCGTTATCATAAAAATTCTCCCGGAATTGATCGCCGAACTTTTCATAAATCAAATCTACTTCATCGTACGAACGAAACAGAAACGGAGAATCGAGGATACGAACTTTTGATGAAATTTCCCCCATACCGACACCGGTGAATCCACCCCCCTGCAATTGACCTGTTCGGATTCGACGAAGCACATCGCGTTCATCGCCCTGTGCACCTCCGGGATAAATCCGGAAGCCGAGACGGCCATCGCTCTCCTTGCGCACCTGCTTATCGAATTCGCGCATGACTTTCATCCATGCGCTGCCTTCGGGCGCTACGGTTGCAAATTTAATTTCATATTGCGGTGTTTGTCCCGTGCCGGTGGAGAACACACCGAACAGTAAAAACATTGCTGCGATAATTATAAATCGCTTCACTCTAACCTCCTGTTTTTAGAATAACGAATCTTTTTTTTCAAGCAGCGCTTCTGCACGCTGCTTTGCAATTGTATTGACCAGTCGCTGCTGCGGTAAAATTTCGATGTCGGATTCTATCACCTCGTTCAATAATTTTTCAAATAATACATCATCGAGTGTTTGAACCGCATATGTTTCGGCAAAGTAGACTTTAATGATCAGAAAACGTTCCTGTGTCAGTTCAAGCGCCCTTTCAAAGTGTTCACGCCCCTGTTGGGCATTACCACCGAACAGTGCCGGTTTGCTTGATAGTACCAAACCGAAAAAGAGATGCGGTCCGGCATAGTAGAACGTTTCGTCGCGCCCGAGCACCACCTTCATCATCGCCTCGACTTTCGGCAGATTTGCAAGTGCTCTCGGATCGCCAATGTCCTGTTGTATTGCACCAGCCCAAGCGTTTGCCGTCCAGAACAACAGAGGGATATCACGATCCGGTATTTGTTGAAGTGACGCTTCAAATTCTTCAAACGGTCTATCGAATGCTCTGTCGAAGATTCGGTTCTGGCGCAAAGCGTGTAACCCGTAATCACGGGCACGCATGTATAATGCTATGGCACGAGTCGGGTCATCCCGTTCTACAAATCCAAGCGCATAACTTGTGAACCCACGGGCAGCAAGCAATAACAGATTTCTGTTATTCGGATCGCTTTTTATTAAACCTTCCAATAATTTCAGATTCGAAGCGATGCTCTGTTCCGCGAGAATGAGATCGGTCTCTTCCTCAATCGCTTCGAGACTGTTTTCGATTAATCCGGTCGTGCTTCGCACAGCAAGACGCTCGATGCTGCAACCGGTGAACAAAATTACAAATGTTGACAGTATTGTTATTATCCGCATGGTAGTTCTATAACGCATATAAAAACCGGTATGTTACCGGTGTTAGTTTAATTGTTTGGGAAATGCGTCAAATAATTAAGATAAGGAAAATTTGAGATTTGTCCAATGGTGTGGGGATTGAAAATGTAGTCCACCCCGGAGATGAACTACATCTATATTATTTTGCATCAGAAATCCAGCGCCAGACTCCAATAATACTTCGGTTTCGACCATGAGTCGAGATCGTAACTCCACGCCATATCAAAACGGAGCAGCATACCGAAGATTATGATACGTGCACCGAATCCGGTACCGATGAGCAGATCGTCGGTCTCGAGATTGCCGAACTCATTCCGGCGTACGCCTCGCCACTCGGAGAAGTCGTCCCACGCTGAACCAACGTCGAAGAACATAACCCCCATTATATTTTGCAGCGCGAGCGGAAGCGGACCGCCGAGGAAGTACCGTATAAGCGGGTAGCGCATTTCAAAGTTCATCAATGCGTAATTGCTTCCGAGCATTGCATTATAGTTATGACCGCGCATGGGCAATACAGGAGTCAGGAATACAAAGTCCTGTGCATCCTCAATCGGAATGACATTATCCTCAAAGCGACGGTTTATCCAGCCCTCGACTCCGCCGAGCATAAATTTCTGAGGATTCGGTCCGAAGCTGCTGCCGGCGGTAAAGCGTAAGGCAAAAGTGTAATCACGACCGATACTGGTATAGGTGCGGTAATCAGCGAGCACAGACATAAACCCGAATGAATCGTCGCTTAACTTCGGACTGCCGTGCACGGTAATGTTGTACCGTGAGCCGCGCCTGGGTGATATGAATCCCCATAAAATATTATCATGTATATAACTGACAGAGGGGAACAACACCGTGTACCGCTCCATCGGCGCATGGAAAACATCGAGATTTTCTCTTGATACATTGAACCACGACAGACCGACATCAAAGCGGCGGAAGCGATCGATCGGACGGGACATTAACGCACCTGCGCCGTAAGTTCTGTACCGGAACAAACTATAACTGCTCAACGGATTTTGCGGGTCCGTCTGCAACAAGAAACGGGCGGTATGATAGCCCTGGAACGCCCAGTCGATACGTCCCGGCAGATAAAAATATGCCAATCCATAGTCGCTGTTCTTCAGATCAATCTGCAAATTGGTAAGGAAGTATATCTGATGATCGCCGAGCATATCGCTGAACGCCATGAGCGTCGATCCCTGCACGCCCCAGAATGTACTGTATCCGGCGTTTGCAATAACTATATCCGGCGAGAAATTCAGGCGGTATTCCTGAGGTACAAATCTTCCTTCTTCATCGACATTGTCGCTTACGGCAAAGACTCCGCTTACGTCCACATCCGGAGCCACCGGTGTCGTCACATGATCGCCGAATACGTACGTACCAAAGTCGATCGCGATATCTTCACCATAGACACTTGGCTCGCGCACGGTATCCCCCCCGGCGAGTTCCGATTCGTTTTCCTCAATAATTACCGTCGTGTCTGCCTGAGCTGCCACCTCCTGTGCTTCCATGCGGCGAAGTTTCTGCGCAATAAATTCAGTCTGTTCAAGTTCGTCCTGATCAAGAGTCTGCTGCAGCGGATTATTTATGAAGAATATATCATACCCGCCGTAAAACTGAGTGCTGAATACGAGTTTTGTTTGATCAGCGGACATCGACAACTGAAGAATAGAGCTAAGTGAATTCGTCAGCGGCCGCTCTTTGCCTGATTCAAGATCCCGTGCATATATGTTATTGATGCCGTTTTTATTACTGATATAGATGATTTTCTTTCCATCAGGAGTAACAAGCGGCGATCTTTTTGTGTGCCAGTTATCGGTCAACCGGTTAATTTCTTTTGTTTCTATGTTTATGCTGTAGAGATCGAACTGGTTAAAATTATGTTCGACCAAATCGAATGCATCTAACGTCACATCGGTTGAAAGATAGTCCCCCCTGTCGGAGATAAAATAAAGTGTTTTACTGTCGGGCGCCCATGCCGGCTCCGATTCTGTGAACATATCGTCGGTCAGCGTTATCTTCTCCCCGGTTTCCAAATCTTAGAGATACAGATTCACGTGATGATTTTTCGTCCCGATAAACGCAAGCTTCTTACCATCGGGTGACCACTTAACACTGAATATGGCATCGAGATCGAATTCAATACGTTCCCGTCTGCCCCGGTCGACGGGTATTATATAAATGACATCCCGACCGCGGGACTTCGCAGCGAGCGCTAACCGGTCGCCTTCGGGAGACCATGACAATGCGGGCGTAAGCAGATGAAGCTGTTCGAAATCCGTCGTATTGTATCCGCGAATAACCCGTTTAATTATCCGACCGTCAATTGCGGACATCAGGTATACGCTGTAATAATCGCGCCGGTCGGATATGAATGCAACCTTATCACCCTGCGGCGAAATAGCAGGACTGTTATTCATGAAACTGTTATCTTCACGATGATTGGTCAGGCGATGCGCAAAGTCCGATGGTCGTTTCCGTTTAGCCACATCGGGCCAGTACATCTCACGTTGTCTTTGAAACCATCGTTCGGATAATTCTTCAAGTCCGATACCGATAGCAGACCTGAACCCCTGCTCGACGCTTCTTGTTCCCTTAATACGGTGTAATATGTCGGCAATCCGTTCGTGTCCGTAGGTTTCGGCAATGTAATGAAATACACTCTGTCCGCCGCGGTATGCAAGATAACCGCCGAGCTGCGAGATACGGCGAGGCAGGTATTCATTTACCGTCGCATCACGTAAGAACATATCGGTCTCGGTTTCCCATCCGAGCGATTCGTATTCCGCCAAACCTTCATTAAACCAGAGCGGGATATGTAATTGTATATTGTTTGAAATAATCGATTGAACGGACCCTCCGTAAAACATATCGTTTACAACGGCGTGGACAAGCTCGTGATGTAAAACATGCCTGTACTCTGAATAGTCTCCCCGGAACGGCATCACCACACGGTTTTTAAATAACTCGGTCACACCGCCGATCCCTTCCTCCATATAAGGAGCGACGACATTGGTCTGTTGGAAATCGTTGTGTGAGATGTATACAATTATCGGGACACGGTCCGTGAGCTGGTAACGGAATGTTTGCCGGATCGACTCATAGGCATCTTCGGCAGCCAGAGCGGTAAATTGTGCAAGTTCGTATCCACCGTCGTAATAGT
>PWJF01000287.1 GCA_003560935.1 Ignavibacteriales bacterium | reverse complement strand
GGGACCCGGTCGAAAATTCATCGCTCGTTCCGTGGCTTATCGGTCTTGCCGCTCTTCACACTATGCTCGCACAGCGCAGAAGCGGGGCATTCGTTCGCACGAATCTTATACTCGGTATTTTAACATTTGTTCTTGTCCTGTACAGTACGTTCCTTACCCGGAGCGGAGTGCTGGGCGCGACGTCGGTGCACTCGTTTGTCGAACCGGGGTGGATGGCATACATTCTGTTATTATCGTTCATCATCTTTTTCGGAGGATTCGGTTTGTTGCTGCTGTTTCTGCGCATGCGCGAGATGCCGAGCGTGCCGATTGAATATAATTACATGTCGCGCGAATTTGCGTTGTTCCTCGGCGCCGCGTCGCTCTTGTTTATAGCATTGTTCACCATCGTCGGAACATCCTCACCGATCATCACGAATCTGATTAAGGGACAGGTGAGCGCGGTCGACATTTCGTTCTACGAACAGACGACCACGCCGTTCGGCATTGCGGTTGCATTCCTTGCCGGCTTCGCACAGATACTGTGGTGGAAATCATCCAAAGCGAAGACCATATTAAAGAATATGCTTCCCGCACTGATCGTTGCGGCGGTTGCAACCGTCGGTATGGTTGCGATCGGTCTATCGTCATTTATGATGATCTTGCTTACATTTGCCGCATGGTTCGTTCTCATTGTGAATATACAGATGACCTATAAGATCGGACGGGGCAACCCGCGCTTTGTCGGCGGAGCGGTTGCACATATCGGTGTCGGCTTGCTGTTCCTTGGATTTATTACCACTGCAATGTACGACCGTCAGCAGACGATACAGCTTATACAGGGTGAGCCGGTCGAAGCGCTCGGGTACACGCTCACCTATACCGGTTATTCTCCCGCCGGCCATGAACGCTGGGCGTTTAACGTCAAAGCCGAACGTAACGGCAGGACGATCAATCTGGCGCCGGTCATGTACCAGAGCGATTTCAACAACAGTCTCATCCGCAATCCCGATATTGTAAACCGGCTGACGTTCGATTTTTATCTCGCCCCGCTCGGTCTCGATACGAAGGAGGTTGAAGGAGTTGCCGGAAGCACTCACACGTTGAACAGAGGCGTCGCCAAGACGTTCGAGGATTACTCGGTCACCTTTGTCGGTTTCGATTTCGACAGCGATGCACATATGATGGGAAGTTCGAACGAAATGGTTATCGGCGTCGATCTCGACGTTACCCGCGACGGCCTGACCGAACGCGTCGTGCCGGAAGTCGTGAACCGTGCCGGTGAGATGGATTTTCGCTCCGCAATGACGTCCGATGCCAAGCTTCAGTTTAACGTCGTCTCCATCCGTCCGGATCAGGCGAACCCCGAGCGATCGAGCGTTACGGTTGAGATTCTGAAAGGCGGGACCCAGCTCGCGGCATCGGGTCCAGCACAAACGCAGGATGTACTCGTTGTTGAGGCGAGCATACAGCCGTTCATCAATCTTGTCTGGTTGGGTACGATCATAGCGATGATCGGGTTGGTGATCACGATAGTACGCCGCGCCCGCGAAGCGAGACCGAGAGATCAGGAAGCGTGGATGTAGGTTCCGGTTCCCGGTAATCGGTTTACAGTTGTTCTTGTTTATTTGGCTTCATGCATGTTATAAACCCTTACAATCTATATCACGTGTGGTGGGGCTTCCGGACTTTATTCAGTGGAATGATCTTTGGATGCGTACGAGAGAAAACTGGCAGTGTTACAACACCTGCAATTATCCGCGGAATGCCCCAGTCCTCTGCTATTTTTTTCGGGAGGGGATAGAAATGATTTCGATTAGATTTCAATGAGTTTACTCTGCCCGCTGTTTTAAAATGTTTCGATATTGCTTATTCGTTTTCTGATAAGCTTCTGTCCACCGAGTTTAATGCGCCTCAAACCAGTTACTCCCCACACCCGTTTCCACCTCAATCGGAACATTCATCTCTAATGCATTTACCATTTCTTTTTCGACAAGCTTTTTCAATTCATCAAGTTCGTCTTTAGCGACATCGAAAACCAATTCATCGTGTACCTGAATGATCATCCGTGAGCGTAACTTCCTCTTCACGATCTTCTCATGGATGCGTACCATCGCTAATTTGATCATATCCGCCGCTGTACCCTGGATCGGCATATTGATCGCCTGGCGGATCGCGTTTTGCTGGACTGTTTTATTCCGGCTCGTGATATCGGGCAGGTAGCGGCGCCGTCCCATGAGCGTGGTAACGTAACCGTCCTTCCTGGCATTTGTCGTTGTATCCTGAATATATTGATGTACTTTCGGAAAGCGCTTAAAATACCGTTCGATGATATCCGCCGCTTCGCCCTGCGGTATCTCGAGCCGTGCAGCGAGTCCATACGGGCTTATCCCATACATGATGCCGAAGTTTATCTCCTTCGCTTTCCGGCGCATGTTGGGTGTGACATCGTCGAGGGGGACTTCGAATACTTTTGCAGCGGTGGTTGCGTGAATATCTTCTTTATTATTAAAGGCATCGAGTAATCCCTCATCACCGGAAACATGTGCCATGATCCGCAGCTCGATCTGTGAGTAATCCGATGCCATTATTACATACTTATCCGATGCTGCGATGAAAGCTTTCCGGATAGATCTCCCGAGATCGGTGCGTATCGGTATGTTCTGTAAATTGGGATTGCTCGATGACAATCTGCCTGTCGATGCGATGGTCTGATTGAATGAGGTGTGCACCCGGTTTGTTTTCGGATTGATCAATTTCGGGAGTGCATCGATGTAGGTCGATTGCAGTTTAGTGTACTGACGGTACTCAAGAAGCAGATCGATTACCGGATGCGAACCTTTTAACCGTTCAAGCACCGAAGTATCGGTTGAGTAACCGGTCTTTGTTTTCTTGACCGGCGGCAGTCCGAGTTTCTCGAACAATACTTTGCTGAGCTGCTGTGTTGAGTTGATGTTGAATTCGTGTCCGGCTTCATTATAAATGTTTTCCCGGATCTTCAACAGGTCTTTGGATAATTTCCTCGAAAGGTCATGAAGGAATTCCGTATCAATGGCAACCCCCGTCGCCTCCATTTCGGATAACACATTGATGAGGGGAAACTCGATCTCTTCGCATAACCGCAGCGCGTCGATGGATTGCAGCTCGGGCTTCAGTTTGTGCCATAACTGAAGTGTGATGTCCGCATCTTCGCATGCGTACCGCACCAACTCGTCAAGGTTTACATCACGAATATCCATCTGGTTTTTACCCGAACCGACGAGGTCCGAATACGACACCATCTCGTATCCCAGATATTCGCGTGCGAGCGAATCGAGATTATGCTGTCCGTCGGATCGTAAAACAAAGGCGGCTATCATGGTATCGAAAAGCGGATCGGCGACGTTAAAGCCGAGTGATCGCAGCGCGAGTATATCGAATTTAATGTTTTGTCCTCCCTTCAATGTCTTCATAGCAAATATCTTTTGTAACTCCGTTTTGAGGTGAGCATCCGGAATGCCGTGTTCCCCGAGCGGAATAAACCATGCTTCATCTTTTTCGATAGCGAATGAAATTCCGACGACCGTTGACGTAAGCGGATCGCGTGACGTTGTTTCGGTATCAAATGAAATTATATCTGCCTTTTTTATGGCAGCGATCATTTCATCGAAATCTTTTTTTTCGGTGACCGCCCGGTATTCGATCTTCGAGGTGGAGATGGACTTGTTTTGTTGTTCTCCATTATCGGATGCTAAACCAAGCTGTTCCTTGATTGAATTGAATTCAAGTTCCGTAAGCAATGCGGAGAGCTTCTCCATATCCCAGTCACTGACGTTAAGTTCACGGAACGATATCTTCAGCGGTACGTTCGTATCGATGGTTACCAGCTCTTTTGAAAGCAGAGCGCTCTTGCCGTTCTCGCTCAGTTTGGTGCGAATTCCTTTCTTATCAATCTTATCGACATTTTTGAGAAGATTCTCGACAGCGCCGTACCGTTGAATCAGCGGTATCGCGGTTTTCTCACCGATACCCGGCACACCCGGGATATTGTCCGACGAATCGCCCATAAGTGCCAGCACGTCGGTAACGTGTTCAGGACCGACGCCGAACTTTTTCTTCACTCCCTCAGAATCGATAATCTCCGGCTCTTCGTTTGCCTTAGGGGGTTTGTACATCCTGACCCGGTCGGAGACGAGCTGCATGAAATCCTTATCGCCGGTAACAAGGAAAGTCTCTACATTTTCTTTTTCTGCAATTTTAGCAAGTGTTCCCATGATATCGTCCGCCTCGTAACCCGGCATCTCGACAACGGGAATATTAAATGCACGCACAACATCTTTCAGCAAATCAAGTTGTGAAACCATATCTTCGGGCATTTTCTCACGTGTTGCTTTGTATTCCTTATATTTTTCATGACGAAACGTCGGCTCCCTCGAATCCAGTACCACTGCGATATGGTCGGGAGATTCGGTTTTCAGAATGCGGAGCAAAGTGTTCACGAATCCGAATATTGCAGATGTATTCTGTCCCTTTGAATTGATGAGCGGACGTTTTATGAATGCAAAGTATGCACGGTATGCGAGCGCATATCCGTCAATGAGGAATAAACGTTCCTTGCTGTTTTGTACCATTACCTATAACCCAAATGATTAAACGATATTCGGGAAGAATCCGACCGTTCCCGATCCTTTTATCCTGACAATCCCCTCACCGGGCAGCTCTCAACAGCACACCCCGACAGGGTGAATACTAAATACGCAGGAAGAATCCGACGCATACTTTAATTCCTTTTAATTATGAATATTCCGATTCATCGGGTGTCACCGGATCCCGGATGAATCGCAGTACTATCAAGGCTGCAATTGCTATAACACCGGCGGTTATATACAATGCTGTTCTGATATCGTAATGCGATGCAATATATCCCGATGTTGTCGGTCCGGTTATGTTAGCAAGTATGGTAAAGGTAGTTGCGATACCAATTATCCCGCCCCGCATCTTCAACGGTGTTTGTCTGCTAATGAATGCATACAAAGCGGGCACAACTCCGCCCATTGCAAACCCGAGTCCCACCCTGCTTAACGCGACATGCCACGGAGCATTCGACATTGCCTGCAATAATAACATAACCGCGGCGATCGATGTTGCATAAAACAGATTGCGTCTGTACCCGAGCGTATCGTTACGATTACCCCACCACGGGGATGAAAAAATCATCACCAATCCTACAACCGAAAACAAGGCGCCGGTAATTGTACTGATATATTGAGTATCGTCGTACATCTTTTCAATGAATAGCGCAAAGACCGGCTGCAGCATGACGATCGATGTTTGAGCAAGATATATAAGAATCATCGTTAAAGCAATTTGTGATGAAGAAAAAGCGAACCGGATATTGTCGAGCATGGAAAATTTTTTCTCTTCCTTGTTACGTGGCGCTTCTTTGACCATAATAATTGCAAACACGCCGCTTAAAAAACAGAGGGCCGAAACGATGAAAAAGATGGGACGATATCCCAAGATGTCTGCAAGAATACCGCCGATAACCGGACCGATAAGCATACCCGCTGAGAGCGATGTTTGCAGAAAACCGAGCGCATAACCGATCCTTTCACGCGGTGCGGTTGCCGATACCAGCGTGAGAGCAGCCGGAATAAAACCGCTCAATGCTCCCTGAATCATCCTGAATAATATAAGTTGTTCAACAGATTGTGCCATCCCGACAAGAATTTGGGCAATACCCAGACCGAAAACGGCGCGTATGACCATGAGTTTACGACCGTAACGATCGCCAAGCGAGCCCCAGAAAGGTGTAAAGAAGAGTGACAGGAAAAATGGACCTGAAAATGCAAACCCACTCCATCTGGCTACAAGATCGGGGTCGGTGACGCCGAGTTCACGAATATAAAACGGCAGGAATGTAACAACCGAGCTCATTCCAACGATCGTGATAAACTGTGCGACCCAGATTGAATAAAGGTTCTTTTTCCAGAGTTCCATGTGAAAAGTAAGTAGGGAGGAAAAGATCCATACCGTATCGGTTTACTAAGGAATTAACAATATACTTAACAACCTATAAAAGAGCAATTGTTGTTGATTAATTTTAATTTATGTATTAGTATATTATTGTTTCGAGAGGAGCGCCTTACACGGGAAGAAAACGGAAGCGAACCTATGCATGAACGTACCGCATTTTTTATCGTTAGCAGCCTGATTATCGCAGCGGCTCAATTTGTTCTAAGCGGCGGCAACCAGGCACGGATCGACATTGTTCATACGGATCTCCGGGTGTATGTCGATAAAGATACTCCGCACCTCCGCGGGGACGTACACTACACAGCCGTTGTCGGGGAACACGGGACTGAAGGAGTGTTATTCCACTCGTACTGGCTTGCAAAGGATTCGATAAAGGTTAACGGCGTTGACGCGCACGTCACGCTTTCGCCGGAGCCCGGTGGAGAAGAATTTTTCATCCATCTCCCGGATAATGTATTTCCGGGGGATACGATAGCGCTTTCAATATGGTATGAGCGGATTGCCGACACCGGGCAGCCGGGAAGGGATCCCGGGCGCGGCGGGTATTATTTTTTCGAGAAAGATTCTTCTCGCTGGGGTGATACCGCTCTGCACACGACCGCCTATACCATGTCGCAGCCTAACGACGCGAGGGCGTGGTTTCCTACCATCGATAAACCTTCCAATAAGAGTACGTTAACCTTCCACATAACCGTGTCGGAACCGGTACCGGTAATTGCCAATGGTGAGTTGATGCATATAATCGATAATGACGACGGATCGCAGACATACATCTACGATCATTCGTACCCGATTCCCCCATACTTGTTTGCGTTTAACGTCGGACCCTTCGAAGAATACATGACGACATACCAATCAATAGACGGCCGTACTATTCCGGTTGCCTCCTACCTGTTTGAAGAGGATCAACATAAAGCAGTCGAAGCAAACGATCACATGGTCTATATGCTCGGACTTTTTGAAGAATTGTTCGGAGAGTATCCGTTCGAACGATACGGGATGATCGGGCTTTCGCCGTTTCGATGGACGGGTATGGAGCATCAGACGATAACCACTATGAGACGCGCCATTTATACAAATGAATTGATCATCGCTCATGAACTTGCCCATCACTGGTGGGGAAACCTGGTTACGTGCGAAAGTTGGAAGAATATATGGCTTAATGAAGGATTCGCATCGTACAGCGAGATACTGTACGAAGAGGCGATTCGCGGTATACCATCGAGGGACGCGTTATTGAGCCATTTTGCTCATATGTATTTCAGCGATGATCAACTCAAGCGTTATCAGCTGCACGATCCGCCGGAAGATCGGTTGTTTGGATGGACAATATACAGAAAGGGCGCCTGGGTGCTTCATATGCTTCGTTTGCTCATAGGCGATGAACTTTTTTTTCATGCGCTTAAAGAGTATGCCTCGGCTCACCGGTATGCAACGGCAACGACCGAAAGCTTACTGTCCGTTTTTGAAACGGTTACGGGCATGGAGCTGGGGTGGTTTTTTGACCAATGGGTATATGCTGCCGGACATCCTGTTTACAGATTTGAAGGATCGATAATCGGGGACGCAGAGGGCGGCGATGCCGATGTGATTATACGGTTGCATCAGGTTCAGGTTGATGCTCCCGAGGTTTTTGAGGGACCGGTTGATTATCTCATCGTGTTTGGTGATTCGGATACAACGGTAACATTCTGGAATGATGAGCGCGATCAGGAGTTTATTCTTACTTTTCACGCACTGCCCGATACGATCCTGTTCGATCCCGATTATAAAATACTCAAAAAAGTTGAGTCTGCGACAATATCGGTGGATGAACAAGAACACATCCCGGCGTCGATCGTTCTTCATCAGAACTATCCGAACCCTTTTAATCACTTCACCACGATTACGTTTGAACTACCCGAACCGCTTGACGTACAATTAAAAGTTGTAGACATAAGCGGCAGACTTGTTGAGTATCTTGTAGATGAAAGACGGAATGAGGGAATCCATAGTGTAACATTCAATGCCGGTAAATACGCGTCGGGTGCATATTTTGCCGTTCTCAAAACCGATCAAGTCAATAAAATCAGGAAGATGTTATACGTAAAGTGAAAGTTGGAAATTTTGCTGCATTTCCTTAATTTTGTGTATGCGGTCCCACAAACTGTTGAATATCTATAGTAATCTATTACCCGGGCTCGAGAAAGTATACGTATTTCCTCATATCGAACGATCTTCCCGGTTCAACAAATATATGTCTCTCCTGTACAGAGATCTTCTTAAGGGAGAAGAAAGTTCATCCGTTATTATAAATAGTGCGTCCTTTTTTAGTCCGTCCATCATTGTAAGAAGATGGTTGACGGAGAAAAGTGTGGTTCATCATCACTGGTTTGAATGCCGGGATATTATTTCGCTGCTCAACGCAGCATGGAAACTCATGTGGCTGTTTATCTACCGGCTGTCGGGTGGGAAGATTATTTGGACGGTTCATAACAAGTATCCGCACAACCGTAAATTAATGCGAACAAATAGTGTACTAAGGTTCCTGATGGCTCGCCTCGCACATCGCCTCCTTGTTCATTGTGCGGAAGCAACACGGATTATGACCTCCATCTTGAGAGTTCCTCCTGAGAAATTCTCGGTAGTTGAACACCCGGATTATCAGGTAATACGTGTACCACGTGAGACGGCGCTTCGTTATCTGAGAAAACATTATTCACCGGGAGATATTCTCGACCGAAGGCCTTTTTTTTTAATGTTTGGCTACGTCGCCCGCTATAAAGGTAATACGGAAGTCATGGAATCCTTTTCGGCAGTAAATACCGAGGGGGCT
>PWJF01000453.1 GCA_003560935.1 Ignavibacteriales bacterium | reverse complement strand
GTATGGAATTAGTTCCCTTTTTTTACCGATTGCTCGTATTCAGCATCGTAATTTTGAAGTACCTCCCGAAGCTGTTTGATTGCCTCCTCCGGAAGTTCGCCGTTTGCTCCTTCGACGACCCAGCGCGCTGCGGCGATCAACGTCGCGCACTCGTATGTATGCATGGTGATCCGCAGTACGCTGCGTTTTATTTGTTCGATACGCATGGTTAGGCGTGCTGTGATAAATATTCACCGACTTGCCGCAGCTCGGCGGCAAATTGATCGTAATCGGTTTGCATGCCGTTCAGATATGCGCTCCAGCCGAGAGACATTTTAGCATAGTGGGCCGCTTCCTGAATCTCTTCGTCGGTAGCGCCGAATAACTTTGCCGCCTCGGTATGGAACAGCGTGCAATACCGGCACTTTGTTTCCGAGTGGAGAGCAATGCCCATGAGTTCTTTGTATTTATTCGGGATGAGCGTCTCGCCGAGTTGCAGCCGTTTGAAAACTTCCCACTCGACATCGAGATATTCATCTGGTATTCTGTCAAAGAATCCGGGAACGAGACCGATAGTCTCCTTGATCTCTTGTTCGACTTCATTGCGGTTTCGTGAAATTGCCATTGTTACCTCCCTTATAATTAGTTGATAGTGGCTGTTGATTATCACTATGCACAAGGTATAAAGGAGGTGTTGTAACGGGCGTAGTAGGGGGCGTTGTATTTTTTAATTTGAAAGGATTTTTTTGGTTTTTTCGATTTCCCGGCGTGCGCGGGCGGAAATCTTGGATTCATCGTTAGTGTCTGCTCTGATAGCCCGGAATATTTCACCGGCTTCATCTTTCCGGTTCTGTTTAAAAACGATTTGGGCAAGAATAGAACGTGCAATGGCTATGGCACTTTTATTATCGACCGCTTCGGCAGCGACAAGTGCCTCTTCGGCGCGGCGACGGGCTTCTTCTAATTCTCCGTTATCAAGAAGAATTTTCCCTACAAATGATTGAATATAGAAAACCATCCATTTACTGTCCGCTTTCCGGAGTTTCTCTATAGCATCATCTACTGCTGATTTCTGTTTACCACCCTGTAATTGAAGCAATGCAAGAGCTTCAAGCGCTTCGGTAAACGGACCTTCGCTGCCGTCTTTAATTCGCATGGCAACCGGTTTGATTATACGGCACAATTGGAGGGCTTCTTCCGGCCGTCCCCGTTCGAGTTCGATCATCGGCAGTCTCAGATGACAGTAACATTCCCACCAATGTCCACCTTTCTGACGGGAAAGTCGGAGTGCTTTCTCCAGTTGGCGGCATGCTTCGTCAAGATCGCCTTTAAAATGATTTATGAGCCCGAATGCCATATGAATTTCATACACCTTATTGACAGTATCCAGAGCCGCTTCGAGCGTGCTCGCTTCCTGTGCAAGCTGTTCGGCTTTGTTTATATCCCGTTCAAGCATGCTCAGACATCGTGCCGTTTCGGCGACTGCCCAGACGACTCTTTCCGGATCACCGAAAGTCCGGCCGAACTCTTCGGATTGAAGCGTGAAAGTATGAGCGTGATGAAAATCTCCCTGCTGATAATAATACGTTGTTATACTCACCAATCCGTTCCACACGAGATCGTCATATCCCGCAGCTTTCGCTTCTGCAATTGCATTGTTTAACAATTCTATCAGATCTTCGGGAGGATGATGGCGCATACCGGGGTCGACATACAATTCCAGAAATTTGAATTGTAATCTCAGTCGTTTGTCCTGCGGCAAATCGGTAATCTGCCGTAATCCCTGCGATGCAAGCTTTGCCACCTCCTCATATGCAAATATTCTGAGGGCAGATTGTGCGGCGCTTAACAATGAATTCGCTGCCAGTTCGTACTCGCCTCCGAGATCTGCATGATGTGCAAGGTCTGCGGCAAGTTTACTTCTTAATTCCTGGTGAGACGATAATTGTTTCGCTATATGTGTGTGTATCATTTTACGACGCGGTTCGGATGTACCTGAATATGCAGTTCGTCGAATCAGTTCGTGTGTAAACGAGTATTCGCTCGATCCGGCAACCTGGAGAATACTGTGTTGTTCAAGTTCTTCGAGAGAAGATAGTATCTTCTCGAAAGGCCGGTTCAAAACTACTTCCAGTGTTTTTGTATTGAATGTCTGTCCGAGTGATGCAAGGAACGGTATTATTTCCTTCGTTTGTGTGGAAAGCCGTGCAAGCCGGTCGCCGATGAGATGCTCCAGATTTTTTGACGGTGTCGATTTATCATGCGTATCCGATCGTGCGATCTCAATCGAATAAAGAGGATTACCTTTCCCTTCAAAATAGATGTGCGAAGCGTCGAGTGTGTGGTCGATAGTATTGACCAACGCAGTGGTTTCTTCCAGCGATAGCGGTGAAAGATTGTGTCCGATAATACGGCCTTCCCTCCGGAGTGTGTTGATCAATGTATGTGCCGGTTTGTTTTGTTCAAGTTCACCACTCCGGGCGGAACAGGCGAACAATATTCCCGCTTCTTTTACGTTCCTTACAATATAATGGAACAATGCTGCAGATGCATCGTCTATCCAGTGAATATCGTCAAGTATCACCGCAAGTGGTTTATTTGTTCCGGCGAGATCGTCAAACAGCCTGACAACCGAATCAAAAATACGGTTTCGTTTTTCTACCGGTGATGTTTCGGTGCTCAAACCGGGAAGGAGGGGAGTAAGATCCATTCGTATATCCGAAGAGATAGACGACCGGGGAACGCTTCGCAATGCATCAATCCAGGGACCATAGGGACGCACGACCTCTATGTCGAATGTCCTTCCGGTTAAAACAATTCCACCTTCTTTGTAGATACGATCCATACATTCATCAAGCATACGCGTCTTGCCGATACCCGGTTCACCTAAAAAAAGAAGAATATTTGAGGTCGATCCTGCCAGTGCCTCAGTGATAAAATTCTCTATAAGTATTCGCTCTTTTTTCCTCCCTGCAAGTGAATACGAGAAAGTCGACAGGTATTTTTGCTTCTGAATGGTTTTATCCGTTTCCGGCGCTGCGGAAACCCGTCTGTCGATCTTTGTTCCGACCGATTCCAGTTCAGGTGAGGGGTGTGTATCGAGTTCGTCGGCAAGCATTTTTTTGCATCGTTCATATTGCTCAACCGCTTCGTGGGTGTTGCCTGTCTCACCGAGCATCCTGATCAGGTCGATATATGCGGCTTCAGAATACGGATTGATAATGAGACGTTCACGGGCATACTGTAGCGCCGTATCCGGTTCATCATGGAATCGTTTTGTTAGCTTGGACAGTATTTTGTCATGTAACTGACGGAAATATTCACGTTGTGATGTGCACCATACGTCGAAGCGGTAACATTCGGGCAATGATAAACCTTCGAGAAACTCACCACGGAATAAAGCTGCTGCTTTACGGAGGTCCTCTGTGGATGCTGATTCGGGCGATGTGCCGGTCAGGTTCCGGACCGCCAGCAGATCCGTTTCCGTATTCAGGGGTTTAAAACCGACGTATTCATGGTCGGCAACGATTCTGCGAACGGATTCGTTATTGAGTATATTTCTGAGTTTTGTTAAACTCCACCGCAGTCCCGCACGCGGGTCGGCCGGACCGACCCAGAGCAGGTCGCAGAGATGTTCCCGGAGTTGCAGTTTACCTGTTGCAACAAGATACGCCAAGAGAGCACGGGTTTTTCTTGAGGAGGGAAAGGAAACCTGTTCTCCTGCCTTTATTACCTCGAATGTTCCGAGGAGGCGGATAGTGATTTTGTCAGTGTCCATGGCGGCGACCGGTTGATCTGTTGGATCTACTGCACTCCTGGATTTGTTGAATTGTTTCCCTTGCTATATAAAATAAAGCCCCAAAACTATTAACATTCTGTCATCAGGGAAAATTCTTTTTCAGTAGATTGATAACGCCGGTGCGAGAGTAAGTGGTTCCCTCGTCAAACAGCTCTTGATTATTTCGCGACAAGGAGTTATTCTTGCTAAAATACCCGAACAACCATATGAACAGGATAACGCACATGCCGTCCCTTCAGCAGGCGGCAGAAAACTTTCTCTCACTTAAACGCATCGCCGTCACCGGCGTCTCCCGGAAGGGGGATGTTGCGGGTTAGCGGGAAAGAAGCACAACCCGTACATTTGTTAAGTAACAAAACTATTGAGACCGAAAGACGTTGCACTGCACAGTCTTCGGGGATGCGGTTTCCGGAGAAATTTACATTCGGGAGTACTCTCATACCAGCCACTCGTTCGGTATTCCTTGCTATATATTTAAATATTCCTTATAATCCTTAATCTACTAGACTATTTCCCGGTTTTACAAAAGAGTATGATACAAACTCACCGAAAGGAGTGCTTATGGGAGGCATCGTACGCGGCGGGTTGATACAATGCTCGCTCGCCGGTTCCACCGAACAACCGATAGAAAAGATCAAGCAGGCGATGATCGATAAACACATACCTTTTATCGAAGAAGCCGGTAAAAAAGACATCCAGATTTTGTGCCTTCAGGAATTGTTTTATGGTCCGTATTTCTGTGCGGAACAAAAGGCAAAATGGTATTCCATGGTCGAAAAGATCCCCGACGGACCCACCATCAAACTTATGCAGCAATATGCAAAGAAATACAGGATGGCGATGATTGTGCCCATCTACGAAGAAGAGATCACCGGCGTATACTATAATAGTGCTGCTGTGATCGACGCAGACGGTACGTATCTCGGAAAATACCGCAAGCACCATATACCGCAGGTCGATCCCGGTTTCTGGGAAAAATTTTATTTCAGACCTGGGAATACCGGCTACCCCGTTTTTAAAACCCGGTATGCTACGATCGGTGTTTATATATGTTATGACAGGCATTTTCCCGAAGGCGCCCGGGTGCTCGGCCTCCGGGGTGCGGAGATAGTGTTTAATCCGTCAGCGACGGTTGCCGGATTATCGGAATACCTGTGGGAACTCGAACAACCAGCCCATGCAGTGGCGAACGGGTATTTTGTCGGAGCGATCAATCGCGTGGGTACCGAACCTCCATGGAATATCGGAGAGTTTTACGGCAAGAGTTACTTCTGCGATCCGCGCGGACAGATAATCGCTCAGGCGGCGCGCGATAAAGACGAGCTTATAGTCGCCGATCTTAATCTGGATATGATACAGGAAGTTCGTCAGACATGGCAGTTTTTCCGCGACCGCAGGCCGGAATCGTACCGGGAGCTGATGGAAGCATGAAATAGTTTAAAGTTAAACTCTAAACCCGAAACAATAATCAATTATCAATGACTTCTCAAGAAATCTCCGAAATAACCGCGAAATACACGTACGGAACGTGGCGATTCCAGAAGGGCTGGAAACCGCTGCACATCGTCGATGCCGAAGGCTGCTATTTTACCGACGGCAGCGGGAAAAAATATCTCGACTTTTCATCGCAGTTAATGTGCGTACATCTGGGTCACAAGAACCCGGCCGTGATCAAATCGATCGAAGAGCAGGCGCGCAAGCTTCCCTATATCGCTCCCGCATATGCAACCGATATACGCGCCGGGTTAAGCAAGTCGCTGCTTGAGGTACTTCAAAAAGGAATTGAAAAATTCTTTTTTACCACTTCGGGTACGGAAGCGGTAGAAGCCGCATTTAAGATCGCACGTATGGTAACGGGTAGAACCAAGATCATCGCACGATACCGGTCCTATCACGGTTCCACGATGGGATCGATTGCCGCGACGGGCGACCCGCGCCGGTGGGCGATGGAACCGGCGGGAAAAATACCGGGAGTAATCTTCGGACCCGAGGTGAACTGCTTCGATTGTCCGATCAACCATACCTATCCGGAATGCGACATCGCGTGCGCCGATTATATCGAACACATGATAGAAAACGAGGGTGACGTCGCCGCCGTTCTCCTTGAACCGGTCGTCGGCACCAACGGTGTTCTCGTCCCGCCTGATGAATACATGCCGAGACTGCGCGAAATATGCGACCGTCACGATGTGCTATTTATAGCCGATGAAGTGATGAGCGGCTGGGGCCGTACGGGCAAATGGTTTGCACTCGACCACTGGGACGTGAAACCCGATATTCTCGTCACGGCTAAGGGAATCACGACGGCGTATATGCCGCTCGGATTGTGCGCAACGACGATGAAAGTGGCGTCGTATTTCGACGACCATTTCTTTTCTCACGGACATACCTACGAAGCCCATCCGCTCACGCTTGCCCCCGCAGTAGCCGCGATCAGCGAGATAAAACGGCTTAATCTTGTCGAGCGATCGCGGGAAATGGGAGAATATCTCGGCGGGAAGTTATATGAATTGAAAAAGAGGCATCCTTCGATCGGTGACGTACGGGGTCTCGGTCTCTTCTGGGCGGTCGAGCTTGTCAAAAACCGGGAACGAAAGGAATATTTCAACACGATCGCGGATAAGGTCAGCGGTGTACCGACGTTGGTCGATAAAATTTCCGCTGAGATGATGAAAAAGGGAGTGTTTCTCGTTCCATGGGTAAATCATTTTGTCGTCGCGCCGCCGTTAATCGTGACGAAAGAAGAAATCGATGAGGGAGTGAGTGTGCTTGACGAGTGCCTGTCTATAGCGGATGCGGAGGTCGAAGCATGAAGAACGTCGCACCGAAGCTGAATCAAAAAGAGTACGAGAAAAATTTCTCCGAGATTCAACCGCCCCTTAGTCATAACGCCGCGATCGCGGAAGCGAACCGGTGTCTCTATTGCTTCGACTCTCCGTGTATGAAAGCATGTCCGACTCACATCGATATTGCAACATTCATAAAGAAAATCGCGACGGGCAATTTGCTCGGATCCGCGAAAACGATCTTTGAATCGAACTGGATCGCGCTTACGTGTGCAAAAGCGTGTCCGGTCGATGTGCTGTGCGAGGGCGCCTGTGTTTATAACGAGAAGGAAGAGCCGCCGATACAGATCGGCCGGCTGCAGCGGTATGCCATCGACCGTTACTTCGAACGCGGCATGCCGCCGTTGTTTACGCCGGCGCCGAAGAACGGTAAGTCGGTCGGTATCATCGGTTCCGGTCCTGCCGGACTTGCATGTGCGGCAGAACTTGCATTGATGGGATACGACGTGACGATATACGAAGCGATGAAGAAACCCGGCGGACTCGATACGTGGGGAATAGCTCCGTACAAGATGACCCAGCAGGACAGTTTAAACGAAGTAAAGCTTGTCGAAAGCTTCGGTGTAAAGATAAAAACGGGCGTCAGAGTAGGCGAAGATATACCGATAAAATCCCTCTCTGAGAATCACGATGCCGTATTTATCGGCGTGGGATTGAGAAAACCGTCGTGGTTGAATATTCCGGGCGAGGATCTGACCGGCGTCGTTGATGCACTCGATTTTATCGAACGGGTGACAACCCGGAAATGGAGATCCGTCGACGTAGGCCGGCGCGTCGCCGTGATCGGTGCGGGTAATACCGCAATCGATGCCGCCACCGAAGCTAAACGTCTGGGCGCGGAGGAAGTTATAATCATATACCGGCGGAGCAGGAAAGAAATGCCCGCATACGATTACGAATATTATCTCGCTCAAAATGACGGGGTCCGGTTTTATTTCCAGACTTCGCCGAAGCGTATAATCGGTAAGAAACATGTGGAAGCCCTCGAATGCGTTCGGATGAAGCTCGGTAAACCCGATGCGGAGGGACGAAGGAAACCGGAACCGGTTCCCAAATCGGGATTCAAAATTCCCGTCGACATGGTTATCAAATCGGTCGGTCAGAATATCGAGGAAACGTTCCTTGCGCAAATTTCAGGTCTTAAGATTAAAAACGGACGCGTCCTCGTCAATGAGGAGACCTATCAGACGACGAATCCGATGTTTTTTGCGGGCGGAGATTGTATTAACGGAGGAAAGGAAGTCGTGAACGCGGCGTATGATGGGAAAAGGGCGGCGTATGGAATTGATCGATTATTACTTGGTTCGGGATAAATATTGAAAAGTTAATCGTTGTCGGTTAATCGTTAATCGGCAGTTTGTTGGAAAACGCAAAACTTTTTGAAAAAGGTCCGAGAAATCTAAGATTTGATGCTAGACCGATGAAAATCATAAATGAGGGAATTTGTGAATGAAAAAATGAAATTAGAAGTTTTGAAGATTTAGAATGCTGGAAAGCGTGTGTTGAGGTAAGGCGATTCCTTTCGTTGATTATCAAGAAATTCCCAGCTTCAGAGAAATTCGATCTGGTTGATAATATGAGACGGGCATCACGATCTTCGACCAGAAATATTGCTGAAGGCTATGGTAGATATTATTACAAAGAAAACATTCAGTACTGCAGACAAAGTAGAGGTTCACTTTATGAACTTATTGATGATTTAATTACAGCCAGGGATGAAGGATATATAGCTGAACAGGAATATATACAGGGAAGGGCAAAGATAGAAAGAGCATTACAGTTATTGAATGGTTACACAAATTATCTTGAACGTTCAATGAATAAAAAAAAGACCCATGGCTAGCGATCTAATATTAGCCAGAAGCTGCCGTAATTAAACACGATTAACAAATCAACGATTAACGTATAACCTACTAGATTTTTGCAATGAATTTTGAGGCAACCCCATGGTCGATCTTTCGATAAACTGCGGCGGCGTAAAATCCCCCAATCCCTTCTGGCTCGCGTCGGCGCCGCCGACGAACTCATCCTATCAGGTATGCAAGGCATTCGAAGCCGGCTGGGGCGGGGCGGTGTGGAAGACGATCGGCGAACCGGTGATGAATGTGGTGAACCGTTACGGCGCGATCGATTATAACGGCCAGAAGGTAATCGGAATCAACAATATCGAGCTGATAAGCGACCGCGATTTCGAAGTCAATCTGAAAGAGATCGCCGAAACGAAAAAGCTCTGGCCCG